>DDLT01000265.1 GCA_002340265.1 Lentisphaeria bacterium UBA2565
TTTTTATCACAGTGTTTAATTGTCTCTAAGAGTGAGTATACTGTTTATATTATAAACTACGTACATGTTTTCTCTTCAGTTCCCCCTAGAATTCTGTGGATTTCTCCCAGTCAAACAGCCGAACTTGGCAAAGAAGTAACTTTGGTATGCACAGTAACTGGTCGGCCCACACCGCGTGTTGTGTGGAAGAAAAATGGCATTGTTCTTCAAGACAGTGTGTCTACTGGTAACATCACTCTCGTCAACATCTCCTCTGTAGATGGTGGAAGCTATGAGTGTTCGGCGATTAATATTGTGGCAAATGACACGAGAATGACGCAGCTCAACGTTATAGGTTGGTATTTTGCCTCTCTTGATATCACGTATCGTACATTATCATATATATTACTGAATCTTGTTCAGTTAAATTTGTCCGCCTATCCTCCCTGACCCTGTTCTAAGCACGTAAACTATAAGACTTGAGGTGATGTTTTATTTCCGCAGGATTCCCGAGGGACACCGCCATCAGTACCAACGTCTCTGCTAATGTAGCCGCTCTCGGTGAAGCTGTTACAATACGGTGTTCTTCTCTTGGCTACCCCAAACCAATTTGTCGAATTTACCATGAGGGTGCCTTGGTTAACGTCAATGACAGTCTTTATGATATTCGAAACTTCACAGCGGCAGATCAAGGGGAATACACTTGTAACTGCTCCAATACTGCGGCTTCAGAGGAGGTCAATGTCACTGTTGTTCTTTATGGTGAGTACGGTAATTTGTGTAGCTGTATATAACACTCCTATTTTCAACCGAAAGTTCCAGAGCAAACATGCTAGTCAGAAAAGTGTTTTTCATCATATTTCAAGTACTTACTTTTGCATGTGGTTATTTATGTCCTTTAAAATGGTAGTTTGAAGTAACGACACGTTACCTCTTTGGAAATTCATTTTTCTTTTTTGGACAAAAAACCACTACTCATTGAGTACGGAAATTATATTACAGGATGGAGGCAGTGATGACGCTGTGTGTGTCTCTTTTTGGGCGCCCCACCCTTCCATCCCCAAGAATTTTGCCAGTTTGTACGTCAATACCCGTTTACTCTTGGTGGCAGAGAGTAGACACTTAGACGTGCGAATGAACACCCAGTAAAATGACGCATGTACCAGGGAGAGTCCTATTTTTCTGATGAACTGGTTTTCACTGAAAGCAATAGATTGGCACCTTTATATCTGGAAATCGATGTCGAGAGAAACTAAATGTCTATATACGTTTTCGTATCGCTTTGTGTTGGTAACTGTTGTTACGTACACTCCTTGCAATGATAACAATGCAGCATTTGAACGAAAAATCACAGACTAAATATTAATGTGCTCGTGTTCTTCAACAGAGTCTCCAAATATCCATTCCATTTTTCCTGCCCATCAACTGGCCAATGAAACAGACACTTTTGAGATTTTCTGTAATGCGACGGGAAATCCACCTCCTGTGGTAACATGGACAAAGATTGGCGACAACAACAAAGTCTACCCCAGAGGAAAATCACTGAGAGTGCAAAATGCTGAGAAATCAGACTTTGGAACCTACCAGTGCACGGCTGAGAGTGTGCGCGGCGAGAATATTTCCGCTGTAGCTACAGCTGAGATTGACAACTGTAAGTTAACTTTAAGTATTTATAACTTTCTCCTATAGTTTCCTGACTTGTAAAATTTCACTCAGCACAAATTTCAGGTTATGAATTCTTTTCGGCGTCGAACTAAAATGCGATAGCTCAGAGAACAGTGCTTGTTTTATTCAGGTTGGTAAACAAGAATCGTTCGCTGTAGTTTGAAATAGAAATTATTTAAGGCGAATGCAGGTACTGCCTTCCTTCGCCATTAGTTCATAGCGTGCACAACCTTTATCTTACCTTGAATAAAATATTGAGCAAGGTAGTTTGAAATTTGACTTTTCAAAATGACTGCAAAGCTTATCGACAAATACGAAAAACCTAAACCTTATTTAGTTAACTAGTTTAGCTGGTGTGAACAGGGTATTAAATATTGAATATTGTTCATCTGTAACGCTTCTTGAACCGATTTCTCATTCTCCTCATATTGTACTGTTCTTTTAAAAACCGTAATTTAGTATATTCTTAATGTGTTTTAATTGTTATTTACAGTTTCACCAACGATCGACTACAGTCCACAAAATATCACCATTTTGGAAAAAGACAAAAGGAATGTTACATTGTACTGCAATGCCACAGGCAGACCAAGAGTTCAGCTGTCCTGGGTTAGAGTTAGAGACGGCAACACAGTGGCTTTCGGAAATACTCTTAAGATCTTGACAGCTGACCGGTCACATCGCGGGGAATACAGATGTGTTGCTGATAATGGAGTTGGAAATCCGATATCTACATCAGTATATATTGATGTTCTTTGTAAGTGTAGAAAATACTGAAGCGATAATTTTTTTTTATATTTGTTTAAATCAAATACGTGGACCTATCAGTTCTGTTTGTGTCTCAATACAATTTTATTCTTCCTTGTAGATAATCCATCATCCACTAGATTATTTACCGATAAAGTGAATGCCGCAGTCAGTGGGAACGGTCGCATTGCACTGTCTTGTGTGACTGACGCAAACCCGCGGCCCAGCCAATACCAGTTTTATCGTGACGGTGTCTACCTTAGAACCAGTCTTACCGGAATACACGTGATCCAGAAAGCCAGATACTATGATGCGGGCACGTATCTGTGTGTGCCACTCAACAGTCTTGGGGTTGGCACTAACAGTTCTGTCCAAGTTTTTGTCAATGGTGAGTAATACTCATAAATATCGAGTGGGTTATCATTGTAACCAGTTGAAGATGTTTTGTTCATTTTTGTTCCGAGATCCTCTAACTCTAAGGAGAAAAGAAAGAATCTAGTAACGTTGGCCCGCAGTAGATGTTGTTAATACGTTGTATCTTACTCATTTAGATAATTCCTTTCCCCAGGTCCTTTCTCTATCATTCACTTTCCACGAAACATGACAGTGAACGAAAGTGCAAGTGTGTCATTTTTCTGTAATGGTACCTCTTATTATCCATATGAGAGTCTTGTACCTCAAATCTCCTGGACTAAGCTTGGAGACAGCAACAAAGTGTTTCCATCAGGTCAAAAGCTTGTTCTACAGAATGTGAGTCGACATGATACAGGAACGTACGTGTGTGAAGCTAAGAATGGAGTTGGGCTGCCTGATACTGCTACTGCTGTTCTGAACGTGTTACGTGAGTACACAAACCTGTTTAATGACAAACAATAGTCTTCGTAATGACAAAATCAAGAAAAAGGATCAATTAAAGTGTATGCTAGCATTCAGCTGCTTTGATTGAGAACAGGATAGCTAAGGCTTGAAATAGATAATTGACAGTACTGCCTTGATGTTAAAAGTATATATAGTTAAATAGGTTTACAACTTCTAATTTGAGGCCCGTTGGGCAGTAAACATTTGGCATGTTTGTGTTGTCGCATAAGAATATTATAATGGCTGAAGATATGAAAATATCTCACTGAGCTCAAGTTCGTTTTAAGACCAGGGTTGTGATATGAGGAGTCCTAAAGATTCGTATTATGATCACACGCCTCAATTGATCCTAGCACAATCTTTCTTGTTCCACAGATAAGCCATATGACACCAAACTAGAGGCATCAATACCGGATAACGTCGGAGTGTTAAACTTGTCAATTATCCTGACTTGCAGCGCAAATGCTAACCCACCTGTTACTGCGTATAACATTTACCACAATGGTATCCTAGTGTCTAATGCATCCACTGGTGCCCATAACATCACACGCGCACTAGCAGAGCATAATGGATCATACGTGTGTGTACCTTACAACGATTTTGGGCCTGGAGAAAGAGCCGCCCTGAACGTCACATTTGTAGGTCAGTGACTTGAGTTGTAGAAAATATGAACTGGACAAACAATGTTGTGGTATTAATTAGCTTTTGCATGACAATCCATTGCACAAAGAGCAAGTATTAATCCTGGTAAGTCGGTAAATCTGTTATTTCGTATGAGTATGCCAAATTACTTGGCAACTTGGGGTAAGCTATGGGTCTAGACACAATAATAAAGTTAATGAGGTACATTTCTTTTAATTTAACTCAATGTTATCCACGAACGTTTTCACTAATGCGTCCTAAAAACCAAAACGCGCGCTTCTTGTTTTATAACATACATAAACTTTATGAACGTGCCTTCACATCTAGCCGATGGGGAAAATAAACCGCTCTAATAACGTGTAACGTCCTTAACCTGATTTTAAGATAGTTTCTTTTTTCCTCGCTAGGTCCTTGTGGTGTTAAACGTGTGTATCATTCATGGTCGCCTCAGATCGTAGCAGGGGAGTACGCTAAATCTGGGGAGTGGCCATGGCAGGTACAGTTGGGATACTTTGACATCAGCGAGAGTATCCCTCACATCTGTGGTGCCTCCATCTTGGATCATTACTGGATTGTCACTGCTGCACACTGTGTAAAAAGTCCATTCAAAGAAAGGCCTGCAGCTAACTTCAATGTCACTGTTGGTAAGTACATAAGATTTTTTGTCCACAAATGGGACATTTGAGATTGCTTCACGTGGGTGTCCCCATTTAAGTAGGCCATTTGTTGCACCGAATATGAGAATGGGAAATTATCGTCAGTTTCGACCGGCACTGGCTTACAGGCCTCTCTGTGCTTCCTACAACCACCCACCTCTATTGTTTCGCGTTCATTTATATCGTCATTGGTATTTTGTCAAGGTCGACTTAAATGTTTAACCAACAATGTGATATTGATTTTTCGTTCACCAGTATTGCTATAACTAATAATTTTGTGTCAAAAAAACTTTCAGGGGAGCTTCATAGGGGATTGCACGAAGGAACGGAACAAAATATCCCAGTGGAGAAGATCTTCCTACACGACGAATTCGACCAGCAAAGCCTTGAAAACGACATCGCCCTGATGAAACTCAAACAACCGATACTCTTTGATGCGCATGTCTCACCAATCTGCCTTCCAGACTTCGATTTTGCTGTTGGTACCACTTGTTACGTCACCGGATGGGGACTGTCTGGACCTCTGGGTTCGACGTCAGACATTCTTCAGGAGACTTCCGCCCCTCTGATGGATCACACAGTTTGTAAAAATCATTACACTGGCATAAACCCGGTGACGTCACACATGCGCTGTGCGGGGACCCTGGGTCAGAGTCAAGGTACATGTAAAGGAGACAGCGGGGGACCGCTGACCTGTGAACGAGATGGCCGTTGGTATTTAATGGGTGTTACCAGTTGGGCTAATGGTGGCTGCATGAATAACGGCGACCCAGGAGTGTTTTCTGATACTTTGTATTTTAGAAACTGGGTTGAGGAAGTTATGAGAAACAATACAAGGACAACAATTTAAAACGTAATATATTAGGTCATGGGTGGGTCAAAGTGCACTAACCTTGTGCAAAGCGATGTTAAACTTGTTGGTGTGTTTCACACGGATCAGTCGAAGAATTATGATTTAAATTAAAGTAATGAATTACAGTTGTTAAGAATGAAGCTATGACGCCAGAGTGCCCTGAGGCATCGGGTCCCATTTGCTCAAAGAATAACGCTATGCACCGGATACTTGTAAATCGCTATCCGTTGAAAAACGTAAAGACTTTCAGTTATACACCCCCTAAGCAACTGCGACCAGATTTTCGAGGAGCTAAATTGTACCCAGAGGATTTCACATGTCGATTAAGCTTTAACCTATGACGAAGTGGCTTGGTAGCCAGGATAGTAAAAATTCAAGATAAAACCTTTCGAGTGTAAATAATAAAAATTGATTGTTAGGTCAAATATAGGAGATGTACAGTGTGAGTATAGTTAATAGAGGGATATCGTTATGAAGCTCGTCAAACTTCAAAGAAGCAAACACAGATGCCAGTCTTTTGTTTTGAGCTCATATATTATCACGAATTAAGTAACCGAAACTGTTCTATTGTTTACTTGCTCAGAGAAAAGTGAGCACTTACAATGTTATGTTACACGGTTAAGACGGAAAAGTGAACAAGAACAGATTTTCATAACATTCTCCTCTATAACTTAAGTGCGAGGAAGAAACAAACAGAACAGATATGTTTTCTATGCAAAATTGAGAAGAAAACAGATTCATTATTTATGGAACTTTTTGCATTTTGGAGGTCTATTTGTGGGTCACGATCGTGATGAAAATGACATGTTAAGCAAATTGCACAAATACAAACATTTAATAGTGGTATTAGAAAAATACCATGCCGAATTTTATAAATAGTTTAGAAGTCATATAATCACTAATGATTTGTGCTACTAAAGCTGAAAAGAAACAGGTAAATATGAGACTACGAACCCTAGTTTTCTACGAGGTGACTATGAACGAGGCACAGTCAAGTTGACTATAACTCGTAGAAAACGTGGACGAGCACTCTAACTGTTTTAGTATAAATTTACCGTAGTCTTTTTGCATTAAAAAATGTCAAGTAGAAAAATCTGTTTTATTGTGTTACATGGGACAATTCAAAGAGTTTAGTAAAGTTTCGATCCAAGCATTGCGTGCGACGTGCACTGATGCGTGTAGATAAAATCACGTGAACTATCACGTGTTCAGCTGTTTTCTAACAGCGGATAGAAACGGTAATTGAGCCAATCAAATACACTCACAGTAGACCACGGTAAATTAATACTAATATGAATTAGAATCGTTTAACGAAGGGCCATAACGTGGGAAATAATTTCCGTTGCGAATGTAATTCCAGTGATGTTCTATTGAATTTGAGCCCATTATCTCTTTCATCAGCGGTCATTCATAATAAGTGATATAGATAGGTAAAGATAAACAGCAAATACCTCAAAACAATGGGTCATGTCGGAATTTCTTTGCCAGAGCGACCTGTTCTTCTCTGTTATGGTCCTTTGATTCGACAAGCAGATAACTAAATGGCAACGACTTATTTTTTTCACTATAGAATAGATTAGTTTTGTACATACGAAAACAAGGCGGTGAACAATATATCATTTTTCCAGGTTACTCGAAACGCTAATTAGCAAATATGCGGATCATTTTCCTCTAAATAATTTTTGACAAATTTGGTGTATTTATATATTTACGAAATAATGTATTTTTTATAGATCAGAAACAGTTAATTCATGAGGGCTGTGTGTATTTATTTTGTTAGTGTATTCCTATAATGGAGTAATTAAAATTAATTAGAATATTGCAACTAAAGTGTTTGTGAGTTTGATTTGAGGGTCAGTAATTAAAAAAATTCTCTGAATTATCCGCTAATGAATTTCGCAAAAACATCTAATAAAGTCGTAGGCAGTGTTTCCTTTTCTCTCTATACATGCGCTGCCCCCTGAATTGATTCAGAGCTCTCGCGAAAGACATCTAAACAATAGCCTCCATTTGG
>DDLT01000009.1 GCA_002340265.1 Lentisphaeria bacterium UBA2565
TTAAAACCGAACCAACCGAACCAAAGCAGGAATGCACCTACAGAAGCCATCGGCATATTGTGACCCATAATCGGACGAATCATTCCATTTACATATTTACCTGTACGAGAGCCAAGAAGAATCACACCCGCAAGCGCTCCCCATCCACCGACAGCGTGAACAAATGTCGAACCGGCAAAGTCGTGGAAGTCCCAAGTTTGCGCTAGGAATCCGCCACCCCAGCCCCATGAACCGATCAACGGATACACAAGACCAACGTAAATTGCCGAAAAGATAATAAAGCTACTGACTTTGATACGTTCCGCAACAGCACCAGACACAATCGTCGCAGCAGTCGCCGCAAACATTCCCTGAAATAGGAAGTCAGTCCAGTACGTATAATCGCCATAACCATAAACCGCCGCGTCACCAGCTGGGGGCACAATACCAAGACCAAGCTTGCTGATACCGAAGAAAGTACCGGCCAACCAGTTATCACCCGGATACATCATTGCAAAACCGATAATAGCGTAAGTCAGAATACCGATTGCCACAATCACAAAGTTTTTGAAAAGAATGTTAACCGTATTCTTCGCACGAGTCAGACCGATCTCAAGCGTCGCAAATCCCAAGTGCATGATAAACACAAGGAAAGTACAAAGTAGAATCCAGATATTACTAACTGTAAAAAGAACCTTGCTCGGCTCAACAGCTTCAGTTCCCTCGGCACAAACCGTACCGCCGACAAATACCAGCACAAGCGGCATCAAATATTTCAAACGTTTAATAAATTCCATTTTTCAAATCCTCTTAGTGCCTACTGAATGATTCATAATTGCTCTCATATTGAGAAAACGAGGCGATGCTGTATGATAATACTGCAAGCCGAAGTTGACGAAAAGATGAGTCAATTATGGATTATAGGCTAATTTTCTACAAATAATAAGCTTTAATAATAGTGTTAAGCAAAACAATCTGTTTCAGCTCAAACATTCAGTGGAACAATTAAACGAACCATAAAATGCATTAGCTGTTCAGTTGGCACTAATTAGCCAATTGCGTCCTTACCAGTCTCACCCGTACGAATTCTAATACACTCATCAAGAGTTGTAATAAAAATCTTACCATCTCCGATTTCTCCGGTTTTAGCACCTTCGACAATCGCCTTCACAGTCATATCGACAAATTCTTCATTTACTGCAATTTCGATACGAACCTTTTTCAACAGGTTAACCTCAACATCAAAACCACGATAACTTTCGTGATAACCTTTCTGCTGACCGCAACCAAGCGCATTAGTAATCGACATTTTAAAGATATTGTGCTTATAAAGCTCCTGCTTCACAGCAGTCAATCTTTCCGGTTTGATATAAGCCGTAATCAATTTCATGACATTCTCCACTGTTAATATTATTTTTTACAACACGTCATATCTAAAGCAACGGCTGTGCCAACTTTTAGACAAAGCCCCAAAAACACAACAGAAAACCAAAACCATAACCATCTATATACAAACAACTTAAAACCAATAATACAATTCCAGAAAATTATCATATACACGCCAAACGCCTTAAATCCGACACTCAACATTTATACATTTTTGTAATATAATAAAATAATTACAAACAATTATGTATCAAAAACAGCAAAATAGACAAATTTGAATTTTAACTAATAATCATTGCAAAAAACACATTTCATTTCTAGTTTTAAGGAGTGACAGAAACTTAAGACAGAGCAATACAAAACAAACAATTGGAGGAAATTATGAAACACAAACAGACACTATACTACAACTCTGCCATCAAAAGCCCGGCAGGGGTTGCCGCGTATCTTAGAGAGTTAGCTGACAAAATTGAATCAAAGTCACTGACTTTCGACAACGATACACCATTGAATTTGGAGCTTGCAGAAGTGTTGGAAATCGATGTGGAACTGAAAGAAAAAGAGAAGAAAGGACAAAAAAGTAAAAAGTTGGAAGTAGAAATAAAATGGTTTGAATAGTTAAGGTCTTAACGTCAAACGTCTGCAAGCAACCAACCAGACGCCCAAAGCCTAACATCTATATACAAGAAGCCCCTGCTCTCGATTTCTCGAAAACAGGGGCTTAAAAGTTTATAGTTTTATCGGTTCTAGGTTACAGGTTCGCAACATAGGACTTGCAACCTTCAAACCTGAAACTTGCAGCTTCATAGTTTATCTTCTCGCTTCGCTCGGAAGTTTAAACGTCCACGAACAAAGTGAGTGTAAACTACAATGCGAAGCAAGTAATAAACTACTAAACTAGTTCACAGGCACCGCCACCACAGGCAACGACTTCTTTAAGAACAGTTACATCTTCCTCTTCATGCAGCATTGTGTAATCTACAGGATTGTAGTTTGCACAGTAAGTTTCCCAGAGCGCCTCGTCCTCTTCGGTAACAACCGCTTCGTGAGGAGCCTGAACGTACGCTTTGTCGCCAGAATGCGCAAGCATTGCCACACCGGTGAAACTGTCACGATTTGTCCAGATAAATTCAGACACATCTTCCCACTCATTGTCTCTCACACTGATTGTGTTAGACACATTGTGTAGAAGACCAGGAGAGCTTTCAGGACGCGCTGTACCAGCTTTCACCCAGTTCTGCTGTGTCATCAATACTTTATCAAGAAGGTCAATCGCGCCAACCTCTTCACGAGTGATCGCTTTTTCCGGTGCTTCGATACAGAACGTAATCACATCGTCAGTTTTATTCGCGCTCCAGTGCGACGGCTCACAGCACTCTTTATTCTGGAAGTTGAAGTGACGGTAAACCGGATCATCCGTATTCGCCTGAACACGACGGAAATATTTCTTCGCATGACGAGGGTGAATTCCCGAAGCCGTTCCAAGAACCAAACTTGTCGTTCCGGCCGGTTTCACACAAGTGATACGTGCCGCAGGTTCAATGCTTAGAAGTTCCGCCATCTCAGTATTTACTTCAATTGCATATTCCGCCATTCGACGTTGCATATCCGCATCAAAAATCACATCCGGACTATCCATCATTCCGGTAATAGACACACCTAGAAGCGCTTCACGTCGGCAGATACCTTCAGTTGTTTCGCCAAGAAATGGGAAATCGGTATAAGCCGCCTGAAGTGTTCCAATAATTGTCGCCGCTTTCACAGCTGTACGGAAGTCAGCTTCTGTCAAAATTGCACTACCGTTAATTTCAGTCAAGTTACAGAATGCCCAACCCGACTTCTGCTCGCCATTTTCCATTGGAAGAAATGGGTTCAAACCAATCTCAACACATGGATTTGAGCCATAGTTCACATTTTCTGCAAAGTAGAAACCAGGTTCTCCCCACTGTTTCTGACGCTCAAAAATACGTAAAAACTGTGCTTTACTTACCTCATCACGCACAAGTTTAACAGAGTTGTTTGAACGTGCGCGCTGTGGATTTTCGTTAAACCAGTTACCAGTTTTAGCGCTCATCATTTCACCGTCATCGATAGAGAACAGGCAGATTGTTGCAGAACGACGAACTCCGCCGGCAAGAACCGCATCACATGCATGCATCACGACATCATAAACCTCAATCGGTTTCATTTTACGACCAAGCGCACCGTCAAGAACGTGGCGAATCTTTTCAATCGCCTTACGAAGCGGTACGTGACCAGGCGCTTTTCCACCAGAAGTCTTAAGAAGCTCGCCTTTCGGACGGATTAGAGAGTAGTTAAATTCAACCAGATAGCCTTTAACATAACTGTCAAGAAGCTTTTCCAATGCGCCGGACCACCCTTCAATCGAATCCTCGATTGTAAAGTGAGTCACATCAGTTTCATCAATCTGGAACGCCAAAGGTGGAAGTTTATCCACATGTTCAAATTCTACAGAAAAACCAACACCCACACCGCAAAGTAGAAGGAAAAGCGTCTCTTTAAAGAAATCTACACGATCACAAACTGAGAAAGAACAGTTGTAGATTCGCTCATTTTTCTGTTCAATAGCCTTACCGCCGAACTGTAGAGAACGCATTGAAGGCAACACACGCTTTTCAAGAACACGTTCAAAAGCCCAGTTAATCTCTTCAGTCGCATGCGGGAATTTTGCCAAATGCATATCGCGGACACGCCCGATAGTTTCACCATAGGTTTCACGACGTTTCTTATCTTTCAAATAACGTGCATAGCGGCTGGTAAAAATGTAGTCCTGAATCGCCTCAGGTGGCATCGCCTTACGCTTATTACGCAATTTCTTATGAGTTTCACGATAAAGAATGTAGCGTTTTGCAACCGTAAACTCGGTTTCACGCATCAACTCCGCTTCAATGATATCCTGAATAGTTTCAACCGCCGCCGGCACATCCGAACCACGTTTTTCAAGACGGCCAACAAGGTTAGAAGTAATGCTTTCCACAAGCCCCTTCTTCTCTTCCATAATATCTTTAGTATAGACCGACTCAAACGCCTTGATTATCGCACGCTCAATTCGAGCCACATCGAATTCAGCAACATCTCCATTTCTTTTTTGTACTTTCATTTCACTGCCCTTAGTTAATTACCCATTGCACACATACTTGAACGACTCTCAAGCTTTATACCACGCGTGGTAGATTTTATGTATTCACATGTACCCTTTTAAACTAAAAGAGAACAATTCAAAAGCTCATATCTAACCAACCCAAAGTATTATCTTACGGTTTCTAAACTAAAACCAGAATAGTGCATTTCAAACGGAAAAAACACAATATATAGTGGCTAAAAAATAACAACACACCACATATTGTGTTATAACTCATTGATAATATCCGAAACAAAACCAACTTTGTATCATTCTAAAATGATGCATTTTCGAATGAAACTCCAACCGTTAAGCTTATTTCATTAGCGATACAATTAATAGTTTGACGTTTTCAACTAGATGTGTAAAGAAAGTTTACAACCTGGTGTAAACAAAGGTTTACAATGAAAGAAATGTTTACACGGTTCTTTGCTAGTTTTATGCATTGTAAGTGTCTTGTATAAAGTTGCTTGGATTTGTTTTGTGATAGTTGGCATGTTGATTGCTAATAGGTGACGCTTAATAGAGCTTCTATTAACTAATAATTTTTTCTGTTGACGCTTGAGGAGAAG
>DDLT01000274.1 GCA_002340265.1 Lentisphaeria bacterium UBA2565
AATATCAAAAAACTACTCGAAAAAAACGGATTCGTTCAACTTTGCGAAAAAGAAAAATGGGACCTAAAACCCGGAAACCGCTATTTTGTAACTCGAAACAAATCATCACTCATCGCTTTCACACTTGCAGAAAAAGAGTTCGAATCCAATGGATTCAACATCGTCGGAGCGCATACCGACAGCCCGTGTTTAAAAGTAAAACCGCAGCCAACCAATCATAAACACGGCTCACTTTCCATTGCTGTTGAACCTTACGGTGGCGGAATCTGGGAAACATGGTTCGATCGCGAACTCTCAATCGCCGGACGAGTCTTTTATACGAATGACAAAAATCAACTTTCCGACAACTTAATCGACTTCAAAAAACCGATTGCAACCATTCCAAATCTAGCAATTCATCTTTCCCCGAAAGAAGCCGCAAAGATTGACAAACAGAAAGAGCTTCCTCCGCTAATGCTTCTAGGAAAAGACTCTTTTGAAGAACTTTTATTAGAAGAGTTGCAGAAAAATGATGAAAAATGTACCGAAATCATCAGTCACGAACTCTTCTTTTATCCAATTCAACCATCAACTCTATGCGGTTACAGTCAGGATTTCATTGCCGCACCGCGTCTGGATAATCTGCTGAGTTGCTACACCACCGCCAAAGCAATTGTAGACTCCGACGGTAACAATATGATAGTTTTAAATGATCACGAAGAGTGCGGATCTGCATCAACCGCCGGTGCCGGCGGCTCATTCCTTGAAGACATTTTACAGCGAATCACCAAAAGCAACGAAAACTTTCAAATTTCCAATGCCAACTCGCTGTTAATTTCCGCTGACAACGCCCACGCAATTCACCCGAACTATCCTGAAAAACATGAACCGGGACATTTCCCGCAACTGAATCAAGGTCCGGTAATCAAACTAAACGCCAATCAACGCTACGCCAGCAATGCCGCAAGCTGTGCAAAAATCACTCACCTTGCCAAATCAAACAACATCCCGTTGCAAAACTTCGTTGCGCACTCAAATATTGGTTGTGGTTCCACCATCGGACCAATCACATCCACCCGTCTGGGAATCGAAACAATCGACATCGGCGCACCCACTTTAGCCATGCATTCCGCCCGTGAACTAACCGGTTCCAAAGACCCGGAAATGCTCTATCAACTTCTAAACGTTTTTTTTACTAACCATAAGGAGAATTACCATGTCACATGAATGTAAAGGAAAAAGCTGTTCATACCATTGCGAAGCAGTTCCAAGCGAAATAATGAATGAACGAAAACAATACATAAGCTATTTATGGGAATTCCGTAGCGAACATTACAATAAGTCACGCGATGCTGTAATAAAGTATCTATTTGTACTGGCAACTGGTGGTATCTCTCTCGTAAGTTATTTAGTTCAAAATAGTACGATAAAAAAAATCGATAAAGGGGAAATCAAACTATCACTTATTTTCTTTGTTTTCGGACTAATTTTGTTAGGAATCCACAAGGCTATTGACTTACATGGTGATCACAAAAGAATGACTAATTCACAAGAGCAAATAAAAGCTTATTATCAATGCAAAACACCCTACGAACGAGTTGGCGAAGAGAGAGAATCTAAATTAGACCTCTTAATGTGGATATTAGGCTATTCGTCAGCACTATCAAGTGGTTTAGGAATCTTCTATGCTTTAAATGGGCTATCCCTCGTTTAATAGCAAAATTATAGAATCTTAATTTGTTATTAATTCCCCAATTAATTCTGTTGAATATCACGAATATCCAATTAGACTTACCACGATTTTGTAAAAAAAACCTAAAACCTTTGATTATAATAATTTGGAGTAATTAATGAAAACTTCCGTTAAATGGCTAAAAGACTACATCGATTTCGACTGTACTATGCAGGAGCTTTCCGATCATATTTCCCTTGCAGGTCTTGAGGTTGAATCTATCGAAGCAATCAACAAGATTGACGAAAATATCGTTGTCGGTGAAATCCTTTCTCGCGATCCACACCCAAATGCCGACAAACTAAGTGTTTGTTCTGTAACTGATGGAACTGAAACATTCCAAATCGTCTGTGGTGCTCCAAACTGTGATGCCGGCAACAAAGTCCCTTTTGCAAAAATCGGAACAGCTTTCGACAACGGCGCATTTGTAATCAAAAAATCTAAACTTCGCGGTGTTGAATCTTATGGAATGCTTTGTTCTGCAACTGAGCTTGATCTCCCTGGTGATGCATCGGGTTTGATGATTCTTGACGACTCGCACGAAGTGGGTACACCTTTCCAAAACTATTTCGAACTTGATCACGTGTTCGAAACCGAAGTGACTCCAAACCGTCCGGATTGGCTTTCTCAAGTTGGTATCGCTCGCGAGCTAGCGGCGATTATTGACACCACTTACTCTGCACCAAAAGTTGAACTAAAAGAGAACGGCGAAAACATAACTGATTTCGCATCGGTCGACGTGAAAGACTTCGACCTTTGTCCGCGTTATACAGCTCGTGTGGTTAAAAATGTAAAAATCGGACCAAGTCCAGAGTGGATGCAGAAATATCTGATTGCAATCGGTCTGCGCCCAATCAACAACGTTGTGGATATTACCAACTTCGTACTAATGGAATGCGGTCAGCCACTTCACGCATTTGATTATGATAAATTGGCAGATTACAAAATCATCGTTCGTCGTGCTGAAAATGGAGAAAAGATGCCACTTCTTGACGGTTCTGAACACGAATTAACTGACGAAATGCTTGTCATCGCAGATGCGGAAAAACCTGTGGCACTTGCCGGTGTAATGGGCGGCGGTAACAGTGAGATTGATGACAGTACCACAACGGTTCTTCTTGAAGCTGCGTCTTTCAATCCTAGCAACATTCGTGCGACTTCAAACAAACTTTCTGTTCACTCCGATTCATCTTACCGCTTCGAACGCGGCGTAGATTTCGAAATGGTAGAATTTGCCAGCCAACGTGCGGTTCAGCTAATCTGTGAATATGCAGGTGGCGAATTGGTCGGCGGCGTAATCGACTGCAAAGAGGCCGATTATACAGCTCATGAAGTGTCATGCCGTTACTCAAAAGTTAATCAGGTTCTTGGCGTTGATGTTCCAGCTGAAACAGTCAAAGACATTTTCCGTCGTTTAGAACTTCCAGTTGTTAAATTCGACGATAAAACCTGCACCGTGGCAGTGCCGTCATTCCGCCTTGATTTGACTCGTGAAATTGATCTAATCGAAGAGGTTGCTCGAATTTACGGACTAAACAATATTCCGGCGACACCAATCACAGGTCGCATCGGTGGACCAATTGCGAGTGATGCGTATATGCCAATTCAGGAGCTTCGCGACGCACTTCTAGGTCTTGGTTTAAACGAATGTTACAACTACAGTCTGATGAACGAAGAAGTGGCAGCAAAGAATACTGGATTCTCAAAAGAAGAGTTGGTGATTCTAAGCAATCCACTTTCGGCAGAACTTTCGGCAATGCGCCCTACTCTGCTTCCTGGAATGCTGAATGTGGTAGCTCACAACATTTCTCATAAAAATAACGATTTGGATATGTTCGAACTTGGACGTGTGATCGCTAACCGCGCCAACGAAAAAGAGGAACATTACGAAATCTGTATGGCAATGACTGGGTTGGTTAATCCAAACCGCTTCTCTGGCGAAAAGAAAGTGGCAAAAGATTTCTACGACATCAAAGGTGCAGTTGAAGGATTGATGGAAAGCCGCCGTGTGGCAAACTACAGCTTCAAACCGGCAGAACACCCATTCTTCGAAATCGGTCAGACTGCCTCTCTAATCGCTAATGGTAAAGTAATTGGTTATCTTGGTCAGGTTGCAGAAGAAGTAATCGGAAAAATGCGTAACCAGTACCCGATTTTCATGGCATTTATCGATGCAGATAAACTTCTTGCAATTAATCCGAAGAAATCGATCTACTCAGATCTTCCAACAACACCTGCAACAAGTCGTGACATCTCGTTCCTAGCGGACAACTCACTAACTCACGCGGAAGTACTTGGTGCAGTAAAAGCTGCCAAAGTGAAGTTCCTAGAAAAAGTTGACCTATTCGACATCTACACAGATGACAAAATGGAAGCAGGAATGAAGAGTCTTTCATACTCCTTCACATACCGTCATCCGTCGCAGACATTGACAGTAGAAGAAGCGAATGCAATGCACGACAAAATCGTTGCAACGCTGAAAAAACGTCTAAAAATCGAAGTTCGATAAACTGCGAATTTTACGCATTACGCTCGGCGTGATGCGTTCTGCGTAATAGATTGGTTAATTGTTAACTGATTACTGTTAACTGCTAACCGAAAAAAAGCTCTCCAAACTTTTGAAAGTTCTGGAGAGCTTTTTTATATCAGTAAATCAACGGGAAAAACTGTCAATCAAATGAGGTTTTTCCCGTAGTCATTAATATGTTTTATCAGCTTTTCGTTTGTTATAGAGCTGTAATCTATGATGTCGAAGAAGTAAGGAAGCGGAAGCTCTTCTTCCAGCAGATTCTTCAAACGGACAACAGTGCTTCGCGTCACGTTTCCACCACAAATGGCGATATCCACATCGGATGAAGGTTTATAATTTCCAAGTGTACGACTTCCAAAAATCTTCGCTGATTCAATTTCCGAAAATCTGTTCAACGCCTCCACAATGAGTGTGTATTCCTTTTCTTTGAACCCAAACATTATAGTTTACTCTTCAAGAAGTTGTACAATTTATCAAATTCGGCATAATACATATCATCAAGATTTGAAATCAACTTATTTGCCTGAGCTTCGTTATATGTATGACTCGCAAGATTTCGATCTCCTAAGGCTTCAAGCCAGATATCCGCATTATCAATCAGGCCAACCTGCCAAGCACTTTTGATTGTTTCACGTGGTGTCTTTACAATCATTTCTTCGCTTTCTAGATAATCTTTCAGAACTTTCCAAGCGAGTTCAATAGTCATTTCAAAAAACTGAACCATTCCTGCTTTTTCCAATCGGCTCATATTTTCTTTTTCATAAAACTCTTTAATCAGAAGAAATGATTTTTCAAAGTTTTCAAAGCGTTGGCGCCATCTTAAATCTTTCAAATTCATAACATTACTCCAGAATTAATTAACCTAAGAAAAGTTTGTAGGCCGGATTATCGGTTTCTTCCCAGTATTCGTAGCCTAAGTCATCTAAAAACTCTTTGACTGCCGAACGATCTGAATCGTCAACCTGCAGGCCCATCATAACGCGCCCAAATGCGGCTCCGTGATTTCGGTAATGAAAGAGAGAGCAGTTCCAACGATCCTGCATTCTGTCAAGAAAACGCATCAATGCACCAGGGCGTTCTGGGAACTGAAAGCGAAAGACAATTTCATTGCTCAGTTCAGGAGCTCGACCACCGACGGTGTGACGAATGTGTAGTTTCGCCAACTCATTTTCGGACAAGTCTACAACCGGATAATCTTTCGATTCCAAACGCTCAATCAAATTTTTACGATCCTTATCACCGTCTTTCAATTTTACACCGACAAAAATCCGTGCGTCGTCTGAATCGGCATAGCGGTAGTTAAATTCAGAAATATCATGTCCGTTCAATGCCAGACAAAACTGTTTAAAACTTCCCGGACGTTCCGGAATTGTCACCGCAAGAATTGCTTCACGCTTTTCTCCAGCCTCAGCACGTTCTGAAATATGACGAAGTCGGTCAAAGTTTACATTGGCACCGCTGTTGACTGCGACAAATGTCTTATCCTGACAACTATTTTCTTCGACATACTTCTTCAATCCCGCAAGCGACGTCGCACCGGCAGGTTCTGAGATTGCACGACAATCTGTAAAAATATCTTTTTCGGCCGCACAAATCTCATCTGTACTGACAGTTACCACTTCGTCGACAAACTGCTGACAGATTTTAAAGGTCTCTTCACCAATCTGTGCCACTGCAATTCCATCGGCAAAAATACCGACATGCGGTAAAATTACGCGTTCGCCAGCTTCCATTGCCGCTTTCAAACAGGCCGAATCTTCAGATTCTACCCCAATGACTTTGGTTTCAGGACGGAGATATTTGATATATGCCGCCATTCCGGCAATCAGTCCACCACCACCGACGGGAACAAAAATTGCATCAATATGACCAGAATACTGACGTAGGATCTCCATTCCGACAGTCCCCTGCCCCGCAATCACATCCGGTTCATCATACGGGTGCACAAATGTATAGCCGTGTTCTTTTTCCAAAAAGCGGGCGTGTTTAGAAGCTTCATCAAACGTGTCACCGTGAAGAACCACTTCTCCTCCGCGAGCACGAACAGATTCAACCTTGATTCCAGGAGTCGTACTCGGCATAACAATAGTTGCTTTAATTCCAAGTTTTGCTGCACTCAAAGCGACACCCTGAGCATGATTCCCAGCAGAAGCGGCAATCACTCCGGCTTGACGTTCTTTTTCTGTAAGACGGGCAATTCGGTTATAGGCGCCACGAATCTTAAAAGAAAAAACCGGTTGCAGGTCTTCACGTTTTACTAAAACTGTATTATTTAGGCGTTTGCTCAAAAAGGACGCTTTTTCAAGAGGCGTTTCAATCGCCACATCGTACACTTTTGCGTCCAGAATTTTTTTCACATAGGAATTTTGCATAATTTATTCTCTTGTTGAATTGGTGAGCCTTAATAAAACTGCAAAAGTTTAATCATCAATAGCGTTTGGAAACAGATATATGAAATCTG
>DDLT01000011.1 GCA_002340265.1 Lentisphaeria bacterium UBA2565
ACGAGAGGCAGTGTTTCATCGGAATATCCAAACACTGAGAAGAGAGTTGAAAGTACGACGTGCAGCGGAGTATTTTTGACGAAATTCGAGGTGTTTGGATAACCGATGAAACACTGTCTCGAGTGTTTGGTACATCTTCTCAATCAAAGCAAAAATTAAGGAGTAAACGAAGAAGTAAAATCGTCAAAATCTATGCTAATTAAGACCGGGTATCCAAACCTCCTTCACGATTTCATGATTTCGTGCTTTCATGATTTTCTTTGTTTTACTTGATGAATTATTAATGAGTTTGAGAAGTTCAATTCGTTCCTACTTGCAGCAGTTCTGTCCCTTGCCCACCTCAGAACCCGTACATAGCCCGATATGATAGATGAAATAATTTCCGGGCTTCCTACCGCCCTTCTAATCAAATCGCACCACCGCTGAACTGGTAAAATAGAAATAATCAGTAAATAGCAGCTTGGACATAACTTGCACACACCAATTGGGCACACAACAAACTTGATAAGGAGCCATAGGTTTTTCTGTTCGCGCATTTTCAATCCTTTTCCATCCTCGCAAATGTTAGTCACCCTCACATCTTAATAAGTTCTATCATTTTTCAACAACTGTTTCTTCAAAAACAGACCATTATTGTTCGGGTTCCTGTGATCTTGGTAAGATTCTGAGCTTCTCGAAATCATCTTAAACACTCAATCATGATAATCCTTGTTTGGGAAAATTAAATGAAAATCATATTAAGTAATACTTACAGCTTTTTCTTGAGAGCATCGTCTCTCTTTTCTTTCCATGCAGGTTCAATCATTGTATCATAATACGGCTGGCGATGTTGATGTTACAATTGAAAAGTACTCGTAAGTCATATCTTTCGTTGTGTATCAAACACAATGGAATTTCTTCCTATCCTACTGACATACATCCGGAAGATATATCAAACATTCGAAACAGTGTCTTACCACATTTCTAAACGCCTCAAATGAGGACAAAAAATACTGTCGCGCGAGTCGTTTTTTTTCTCGGTGTTGTGAAACACTATCTCTCGTGCTTGATACAGTTCTTAAAACACGTCTCTGTGGTATTAACTAAATGTTGATTTGTTAGTTAACCTAGTGGGTTAGTATAGACTTCATGTTTGCTAACAAAAAGTATCTCCGGTTTGTCTCTTCAGGGACGCATCAGGCGCGGTGGGATGCGAGTTTACAGCAAAATTTACGGAAACCGGGTACAGCGCAGTTGAACCTGTCATACACTGGCTCACAGAAAGCACATACCAGATAAACAGCCTTGAGGCGAACGACAGTAAGATTACATACCATTTATTCCCTTTTTCAATTGCTAGTGCTAATCGTAGAAGGAAAGATAACACTTCGGATCACACATAAATTGCTATTCCTAAGACTGCATAGGGATCAATTTTTTAAACAGGCCTATTGTATTTTCTTATTATTATATCATGAAGGAAAATTATTAAGCCAAGATATCTTGTGGAGAGTACAATTTTTATGTTAATTGATGAGAACTGTGTTGATCTTTTCTTTTTGTTCGTTTTTGCTGGTTTTCTTGTTGAAGGGGGAACGCGAAACACTGCTGGATACCTAGGAAGAGAATTAAATCATGACCCTTACCTCAGTCATAATTTTTTTCTGGCTAGATACTGCTTTTAGAGATGGTGGATTCCTTCATTTAAGAATTAGATCTCTTAGCACTAATTGCGTGCCTATGTCCTTTCCTTTCTCAGTATTCATAACAGCTGTCAGCCTTCAAGCTCAGAATGCCCCAAAACAAACGTCCATCGAGTTGTCCATCACTTGGAACGGACCAACTGAACTGTTGCATGGAATATTTCAAGGTTACGAGATATTTTATCGCGACACTAATTCGGGTAAAGAATTTAATGTAACCCTGAGGACGAGTGATACGTTTACGAGATATCTGACCTGCAGCATTACACGAAGTACATGATCACAGCCAAGAGCTTCACTTTGGAAGGTGAAGGAAGAATGAGCGAGCCCATTTATGTGTGGACAGCACCAACAGGTAATTTCAGTCGTAACTCACCACCACTGCCATTCCGTCATTACTGGGAAAGCATAGTGCGTTCACACCAATATTAATACTTGGCTTTGTTCCAAAAGCTCTGTGCTCTTTCAACCGATTGTTGTCATTGTAGATTTATCGTCATTTGCAAGTCTTAGGTTGGTTCCAGGGTACATTTCCCTTTCACGGCCGTGAACCTGGCTGTGTGGCGATGATGCCTCTGTTTTCCATTTTTGTAGACAGGAAAGTGTCAGTGTTAAATGGAGGATTTACTGACCCAACACACAGCCATCCTTACTCTCTGAGCTGGCTCCCCGCGAAGAGCCTGTTCGCTGGGTTAGCCCTCTTCTTTCTCCGGTCTTAGGACCGGCAAGGGTGTTCCACAGGAATGACCCGGAGTCAATTAAACCGTAATTTAAACTTATTCCATAAATCGTTTTAGGGAAGAGGTTTCATCGCATGCTGCACCAATACTGAAAAGTCCTTATTCAGTATAGTTGCTAACGACAAAGCACCTACTCTTATTCTTCGCGACAATGAATTGCAGAATTTAAAAGGCGCCAGTGGACGTACGTGTAATTAACCCTATGGTTAACTACGCCTATCACCCTAGTTTAATTTGTTTCCAATCAAATGTAGTTTACTTCAGCAGGATTTTCAAACGGATCTTTGTCTTTCATCTTTG
>DDLT01000175.1 GCA_002340265.1 Lentisphaeria bacterium UBA2565
GGCTTCTGTTTTTGTTTCCGCTTTTGGGGCTGAACAAGGTCCTGCAGAGCAGGCGCCGTCTGAACATTGTGCTGACGCAGCTGTTCCTGTTGCGATCAATGCTGTCGCAATAAGTTTACGATAATCCATATCTCATCCTTTTGTTTATTTAAACTGTTATAAATAAAATGCAGGGCGATTCACGCCCTGCAAAAATTGAACACGCTGTTAGAATTACTGTGTTTCACTAGTTATTACCAGTGACTTGTAATTAATCTGTAATAATAAGGACTATTTTTTCAGATTTTTGGCAATTTTGTCCCAAGAACTACGCATTGCTACGGTTCTGTTATACACAACTTTATCTTTTGTGCTATCGGAATCTACGCAGAAATAACCGTTACGTTCGAACTGAACCGTTGTCCCAACTTCCTCTTCAGCAAGCGCTTCTTCAATATAAGCTTTGATTACTTTCAGAGAGTCAGGGTTTAGGTTTTCTTTGTAATCTTCAACACCTTCATCCGGATTTTCTACAGAGAAAAGGCGGTCATATAGGCGAATCTCAGCCTCTTTGCAGTGTTCTGCAGAAACCCAGTGGATTGTACCTTTTACCTTACGTCCATCAGAAGCGCTTCCGCCTCTTGATTCAGGATCGTAAGTACAGTGAATTTCAGTAATTTCACCATTCTCATCTTTAATTGCTTTTGTACAAGTTAGAAGATAAGCATATTTGAAGCGTACCTCTTTGCCTTCTGTCAGACGGAAGAACTTACGCGGTGCATCTTCCATGAAATCGGCACGTTCAATGTAAAGTTCGCGTGAGAACTTCACCATACGTCGTCCACCTTCAGGGTCTTCCGGATTGTTGATTGCTCCGAACTCTTCAACTTGACCTTCAGGGTAGTTAGTTACAATCACTTTTACCGGATCAAGAACTGCAAGGCGACGCTGTGCCTTTACATTCAGATCTTCACGAATGCAGAACTCTAGAAGTGCCGGATCAGTCATACTGTTAAATTTAGTTACACCGATTGTACTACAGAACTTACGAATTGCTTCTGCAGAGATACCACGACGACGCATTCCTGAAATCGTCGGCATACGTGGATCATCCCATCCACTAACGTAGTTGTTCTGAACCAGTTCTAGTAGTTTACGTTTGCTCATTACCGTGTAGCCGAGGTTTAGACGGGCGAACTCAATCTGACGTGGCTGACTTGGCAGTTCGTCTTGTAGATTCTCAATAAACCAGTCGTAAAGCGGACGGTGAATCTCGAATTCAAGCGTACAAATTGAGTGTGTAATTGATTCGATTGCATCTTCAAGCGGATGGGCAAAATCGTACATTGGATAGATGTTCCAATCTTCTCCGGTACGGTGATGCTCTGTATGCATAATACGGTACATAATCGGATCACGCATGTGGATATTTGTATGCGTCATATCGATTTTTGCACGAAGCACTTTTTCGCCTTCTTTAAACTCGCCGTTTTTCATTTTTTCGAAAAGTTCTAGGTTCTCTTCCACTGAACGGTTTCTGTAAGGACTCTCCTTTCCCGGAGTTGTCAAAGTACCACGGAATTCACGAATCTCTTCAGGAGTCAAATCACAGACATACGCTTTACCGTCCTTGATCAGTTTAACGGCGCAAGCATAGATTTTATCAAAATAGTCAGATGCGAAGAATAGGTTTTCTCCCCATTCAGCACCAAGCCATTCCACATCTTTTTTGATGGATTCTACATATTCAGTCTCTTCTTTGCTTGGATTTGTGTCATCGAAACGAAGGTGAAACTGACCATTGAAGTCCTGAGAAATTCCGTAGTTTAGGCAGATTGATTTAGCGTGTCCGATATGAAGGTAACCGTTTGGCTCAGGCGGGAAACGTGTGATGATTTTATCATGTTTTCCGTTGTCCAAATCCTCAGTAATAATCGATCGAATAAAGTCGGTCGTAGGCGTGTCGCTCATAAGAGTCCTCGAATATAAAAGTAGTTAAATTAAATTGTATACCACGCATGGTAGATCTTTTTATTCCTATGTGCCCTTTTGAGGCAGAAATAAATAATGTAAAAGTTAATATTCACCTGTTTAAAGTATATATAAAAATCCGCTGTAATATAATTATCAGCAGTGAGGTTGCAACGACAAAACCCTTACGAACAACATTTTGCATTACAAATACAAACTTATCATCAATTAACCGATAGATTAATGCATAAAATAGGTTAAGTTTGCACTCAAATTTTAAATGGATTACAATTATGGATAAATTTATACATCTTCATACGCATACGGTTTTTACACGGGGAAATTCAACTTTAGAAATTGAGGACCTTCTTCAGAAATGTGCGCGAGACGGCGTTTCTGCGACTGCCATTGTGGATAGCGGAAACATCGATGGCTTTGAGATTTTTACAGAGAAGTGTCGGGAATACGGAATTCAACCGATTTACGGCTGCGGCTTTTATGTGGCTGACAGTTCGCGAAATGATGAATCGGCTACGGTTTCACACCTTGTACTTTTGGTGAAAAATCCGATTGGGATAAAAAATTTGAAAACGCTTTCTGAAATCTCTTTCAAAGAGGGGGTTGTGAAAAACAAAGCACGAATTGATGATGAGTTGATTCGAAAATATGCCGACGGACTGATCTGCTTCACCGGCGGTTTGGGTGGAGATGTCGATAAAGCGATTGCTACTGGGAATTTAGAAAAGGCTGAGCAACGCATCCGTTTTTATCACGAAGTTTTTGGTGATGACTTTTATCTGGAATTGCAGGATCACGCGCTTGAGAAAAATCGTCAGTCGATTGAAGCATTGATGGATTTCTCGGAAAAATTGAACATTCCGACAATTGCCACACAGGGAAGTTTTTACCTGAACCGTGAAGATGCTGAGGGTTGTAACGCCTTACGTCGTGAAAACGGCAACCGAGAACTTCCGGGAACTGATTGTTATTTCAAAACATCAGACGAAATGTTAGCGCTTTTTGCAGATTATCCTGAAGCTTTGGAAAATGTTCAAAAAGTCGCCGCTCAGTTAATAGTCAGCAGTTAACAGTTAGCAGAAAAGTGAACCTGCAACCTGTTAACTTGCCAACCTTTAACTTACTTAAAGTTTTGCCAACCGCCGCCTAGCGCTTTGTAGACTCTTACCATGTTGCCAGTGATTTTGGCTTTACTTTCGGTCAGTCGTGCCTGTAGTTCGAAAAGAGAACGCTGTGCATCAAGGACATTGTTAAAGTTGGTTAAACCGTTTTTGTACTGATCCTGTGCAATCTGTTCTGCAAGTTCGGCTGCTTCCACCGCATCATCAAGCGCATCAAATCGAAGTTGCTCCTGTGAGTGTGAAATCAGTGAGTCACGTACCTCTTTTACCGCGGAAAGCAAGACATTGTTGTAGTCTGCACGTGCCGCATCGGCCACAGCGGTCTGTGCTTTTGTACGGTTTCTGACAGCTCCAGCGCTGAACAGATTCCATGAAAAGCCCGGACCGAAGTAGTTGTAGCGATTGGTGTTGTTAAAGAAGTTTTCTGTATGCAGAGCTTCCAGACCAATCGATCCGTTGATGAAGAACTTCGGATAAAGATCCGACTTTGCTACACCAATTCGTGCAGTTTCTGCCGCCAGTTTACGTTCAGCCTGACGCACGTCAGGACGTTGACGAATGACGTCTGCCGGAATGGAGTTGATACTTTTTACCGGCAAATTCGGAATATCTTTCATCTCTTTAAGGTTTTCCTGCAAGTCGCCGGGCACTTTTCCGACAAGAACTGCCAAAGTGTTCAAACTTGCTTCGATTGAAACTCGCAATGGAGGAAGCGTCGAACGGGTACGTTCCATGTTGTAACGTGCCTGCTGCACATCGAGTTTGTTGGTCAACCCGGATTTGTAGCGTGATTCGAGAATCTCCAGTGTCGCTTCCTGAGCTTTCAGGTTGTTTTGTGCAACTAGAAGTTGCTGTTGGTAGCCGCGAAGGGCGATGTAGCTTGAGGCGATTTCAGAGGCAAGTGTAACCCAGACATTTTCCAGGTTCAGCTCCGATGTTTGCAGGTCAGCCGACGCCGCTTCTACATTTCTGCGGTTTCCTCCGAAGATGTCGATTTCCCACTTTGCATCAAAACCAGTGCTGTAAAGATTTTCAGTGCCTTGTCCGCCGCGACTGTTTGACATGTGGCGACCGCGTGTCGCGGAACCTTTTGCATCAAGAGTTGGATAATAGACTGCTTCTGAAACTCCTAGAAGAGCACGAGCCTGACGGACTTTGGCTTGTGCCGACTGCATGGTGTAACTGTCAGCCAGAGAGTTTTTGATAAGGTTGTTTAAGTCTTCATCATTGAACTGTTCCCACCAGAGTCCGAGATTTTCGGCGACAATATCTTTACCATCTTTCTGCGTCAAATCATCAACTTTATAAGTTTGGTTAGTTTCCGGTGCCTTGTAGTCCGGTCCGACTGTCATACACCCGGCTAAGAGTGTTGTTATGGATGAAATTATAATAGTTTTTTTCATAGTTAGTTGGTTAGTTAGTTTTTTAGTTGTTTAGAAGTTTTTAGTTATCAGCGGTTCAACTTTCGTTTACTTAATACTGACAACTAAAAACTAATAACTATTACCTCTAATTCTCTTTGTGAGATTTGCCGACGCGTTGGCGTACAGCTCCCATTTTCTCACGAGTTGTTTGGAATAGTGTGTAAAGCCCCGGAATCATGAAGATTCCAATGACGGTTGCAAAAGTCATTCCGGCAAACACGGTTGTACCGATTGCACGTCGACTTGCCGAACCCGCACCGCTGGCAAATACCATCGGTAGTACGCCGAGAATAAAGGTAAATGCGGTCATAAGTACGGCACGGTAACGTGTGCCGGCACCGGCTGCTGCTGCTTCGTTAATTGACATTCCCGCTTCGCGTTTCTCTTTTGAGAACTCGACAATCAAAATCGCATTTTTAGCGGCAAGTCCGACGAGGAGAACAAGTCCCAGCTGCGCATAAATACTTAAAGGCATTCCGACGATGTACAGCGAAATTGCGGCACCCATAATTGCTACTGAAATCGACAGCATTACTGGGAATGGAATGGTCCAACTTTCATACTGTGCAACAAGGAATAGGTAGCCGAAAAGCAGTGCCATAAGGATCAAAACCGCATTCTGACCGCTTGCCTTGTTTTCCTGGTAACTTGTTCCGGACCATGAAATTTGGTAACCTTCCGGAAGAGTTTCATCAGCCGCTTTCTGTATCGCCGCCATCGCATCACCCGTACTTACGCTTGGAGGATTTATCGCCTTGATTGAGGCGGTGGCGAACTGATTGAATCGGGCAACACTTCTCGGACCCAGAATCACTTTTTTCTCTAATACACTTCCCAACGGCACCATTTGTCCCGTTGAACTTTTTACATAGATTCGTTCGATGTCATCCGGCTTACTGCGGTAGTCCCACTGAGCCTGCATTTTTACCTGATAAACCTGACCGTCGCGGTTGATGTCATTGACGTATTTCGCACCAAAGTTGTTGAGAAGCGCATTAAATACCTCATTTACCTGAACATTTAGTAGTTCGGCTTTTGTACGGTCAACTTTCAGATAAATCTGAGGCGTACTTGCCGTGTAAGACGAGAATGCCATCACAATTTGAGGAACTTCCGGTGACATTAATGATCCGATAAACGCATCTTTTACATTTGCCAGTTTTTGAGGATCCTGTGATTCAGTGGCCTGAAGTTCAACCTCAATCATATTACCGCTTCCCAATCCCATAATAGGAGAGGGCGCAAACACCATAATGTCAGCTTCCGGAATACCGAAGGTAGCTTGTTCAATTTTGGATTTGATTGAATCAATACTTAAATCAGGAGTTTTACGTTTGTCCCAAATCGCCAGATCGACGACAATGAAAGCCATGTTTTCGCCTTCACCGGCAATCATGTTAAACCCGTTAAGTGTAATTAGATCCTGCACACCCGGAATATCTTTAATGATGTTATTAATTTTCGAAGTTACCTGAATGGTTCGCGGCATTGTCGCACCTTCCGGTAGCTGAACACTCATGAAAAGTGTACCCTGATCTTCGTTTGGAAGAAAAGAGGTGGAACTCATATTGAATACCTGAACTGCCAAAAACAGCACCATAACCAAAAATGCGATGGTGACAGTGAAGCGTCGTGCAATCCACATTGATGTTTTCACATAACCATTACGGCAGACGTTGACTGTGCTGTTAAACCATCTTAGCGGACCATGTTGTTTAGGTTTGATAATATTCAGAATTGTCGCACAAAGTGCTGGACTCAGTGTCAACGCATTTACTGTTGAAAGCAGAACTGAAACCGAAATGGTCACTGCAAACTGCTGGTAAATTCGTCCGGTAATTCCAGAAACAAAGGCAACTGGTACGAAAATCGCTAAAAGTACAAGGGTGGTTGCAATCACGGCTCCGGATACCTGTTCCATCGCTTTGATTGTTGCTGCTTTATGATCAAGACCTTCTTCTTCCATAATACGAAGCACGTTTTCTACTACCACAATCGCATCATCAACCACAAGACCAATTGCCAGAACGAGTCCGAAAAGGGTCAATGTATTGATGGAAAAACCGAAAACCATCAGAAGACCGAATGTTCCCAGAAGCGAAACCGGAATCGTTAATGACGGAATTAAAGTCGCACGCCAATCCTGAAGGAAAAGGTAACAGACAATTACCACAAGCAGGAAGGTGAGAAGCAGTGTCACCACAATTTCATTCAACGCGATGCTGATATATTCTGTCGCATCATATGGTAGCTGGTACTCAAAGTCTTCCGGGAAGCTTTTTGCAAGACGTTTAAGTTCTGCATCAACATCTTGAATCGCATCCAGCGCATTTGAACCGGAGGTCTGTTGAACACCTACCACAATGGCCGGCGATCCGTTGTAACTTGAAATCAAACGGTAGTTATCTGATGAAAGTTCCACTTCTGCGATATCTTTCAGGCGAACCACACCACCGTCTTTGTTGCTTCGAACGATAATCTCTTCAAACTGTTCAGGATTGTTCAAACGACCCGTTGCACGAAGTGAATATTGAAGCTGCTGTCCATTATCTCCCGGCATGGTTCCGATAGAACCCAGAACGGCCTGAATGTTCTGATTTCGAATTGCTTTGTCGACTTCTTCAGTGCCGATGCCGAGCGAACTCATACGGTCCGGATCAAGCCAGACACGCATGCTGTAACGTGGCGCATAAAGCGTCACCTCACTCACACCGTTGATACGTTTAAGGTTGTTCTTAATATTCTTATCAACATAGTTACTCATAAAAAGATCACTATGCGTCCCGTTAGGCGAACGGAATACAAAGAAGCCGAGGAAGTCGGGTGATTCAGACTGAACAAATACACCTTGTTCTTTAACTTCAGCAGGCAACTGAGGCATCGCCTGCTGCACACGATTTTGAACCTGAACCTGAGCAATGTCAATATCTGTACCGACCTCAAATGTTACACGTAACTCATAACTCCCATTGTTTCCCGAAGTCGATGACATATACGTCATATTTTCAATACCGTTAACCGTCGATTCAATCGGCGCAGCCACGGTATTTGCCAATACATCCGAGTTTGCACCCGGATAAGTTGTTCGTACAGAAATCGTCGGTGGGGCAATTTCAGGATACTGAGTTACAGGAAGTGAACGCATCGCCAAAATACCACCGATGGTGATGACAACCGATATAACGATTGCCAACCTTGGGCGTTCAATAAATATTCTTGAAATCATTATTTATTTTCTCCTTCTACGAAGAGATTAACTAAATTCATGTTTACTTTTTGACCAGATCTAACTTTCTGAAGGCCCTGAACTACCACTTTTTCGCCTGAACCCAGTCCGGATTTTACAGTCACAACACCTTCGCTCTTTTTACCAATTGTAACGCGCTGAATTGCGACAACACCTTCATTGTTTACCGAATAGACAAAGTAGCCTTTATTATCATTCAGTAGCGCAGACTGTGGAATCACCGGATTCATTTTCGCATCTTTAGGACTGATATAGATATATACATAGCCGCCTGGAATCAGCAGTTTATCGGGGTTGGCAAAAAGTGCACGAACTGCAATAGTTCCCGTTTCCGGATCCATTTCATTGTTCACAAAGTCCCATTTCCCTTTTTCTGTGTAGCTGCTGCCGTCAGGAAGGGTCAACGTAGAAACCATACTGGAAACCTTACCCTGCTGCTGCATATTCATCGCACGAATGTAACTTTTGTCAGTTGATGAGAAAATAACACGAATTGGATCAACTTGAACGATTTTTGCAAGCATCCCCGAAGTCGTATTTACTGTATTTCCCACTGTATAAAAATTACGTCCGATTTTGCCGCTGATTGGTGCGGTTATTTTAGTATAGTCCAGATTCAGTTTCGCAACGGCGATATTGGCATTTGCCTGTTTAATCTGAGCTTTTGCCTGTAACAGTGCACTTTCCGCATTATCCAAATCGGCCTGAGAAACACTGCGTTTATCAGCCTCATTCAAACGTTTGTAATATTTATCAGCCTGAGTTACAGCCGCTTTTGCCTGAGCCAGTGAAGCATGTGCAAGCTGAAGCTCAGCTTCATACTTATCACGCTCGATTGAAAACAGCAGGTCACCTTTCTTAACCATACTTCCTTCGCTGAAGTGAACCTTCTCAATCACACCTTCCACACGTGCGACAATATTTACTGATTCAATAGGTTCAACGCGGGCGATGAACTTCTCTGGCGCAACCACAGGTTTTTCTTTTACAACAACCGCATCGACAGTCATCATCGGCATAACCATCTGCTGACGTGCCGACATTTTCTGTAAAGTTCCACCCAGTTTAAAAACCGTTAACCAACCCCAGACGCCTATTCCGACTGCGACAATGGCAACAACTGCAAAAATGGTGACAAAAATTCCACCTGATTTCTTTTCTTCTGACATATCTATCTCCTTAGTAAGTCCTTGACGGACCATTTATACTCATATTTATGGTTAAGTTTTGATTAATTTGCTACACCCTTTAAGAAAAAGTCGACTGTCTCTTCAAAGTTGATTGGTTGCTCGGGCAAAAAGAAGTTCAACTCCGATGTCCCTCTCATCAATGCTTTGAAAGTCACGACAAGAAAGAACTGGTCGTGATCCGTTTTAAGTTCACCACTTTCAATCGCTTCCTCAAAAATTCCGCCGATCAGTTCGTAAAACGGACGGTGGTGTTCGCACATTGGCTGTTCTTCCAGTCGTTTCATGAAAATGTCATACTCTTCATTGATAACCTTAAAAATAGCCGGATTCTCTTTTAAAAACGTCTGACAAGTCGCTCCCAACACGATTAACCGTTCTCTCAGTGAACTTACCTTGCTGATTGACTCCTTACACAAACCCGCAATTCTCACGATAATTGTCGAGGCCAGTTGAATCAACAGGTCGTCTTTATCTTTAAAATATCTGTACAAAGTCCCTTTGCCGACTTTTGCTTCACCGGCAATATCGTCCGTGGTTATTTCGTAATAACGCTTGTCCTGCAAAAGCTTGAACGTTGCATCTATTATCTGCGTTGTTTTATCGTTTGATCCCATAATTTGCTCCATATTTGATGAGACAAAACTGACTGGTCAGTATTGTTTTTGTTTGAACAACGTAGAACTGACTAGTCAGTTTTCAAATGATAATTATTGAGTTTGATTAAAAACTGACTGGTCAGTCCGTTTATGAGCCGCAAGTTGGCAGGTTAACAGGTTGCAAGTTGCAGGTTGGAAAGTGAGGATAACTCAGGAGCGAAATCGACATAATTCAGGCGAAGCCACAACTCAGTTCAGCGTAACTCAGGTGCGAATGCGACATAAATCAGTC
>DDLT01000235.1 GCA_002340265.1 Lentisphaeria bacterium UBA2565
GACCTAAGTTGACGCTTACGTTATACGAGTCCTTATTTGCAGGACGAATCGCCTGCTGCACCTTAATCATCGCTTTAGCCAGTTCAGTAAACTCATCCGAACAAAGCAATTGACATTTCATCATCTCACACATCTAAAACCTCCAAGTTTAACAATTAATCAGCCAATCCAAGAAGGTGATATATATGTGAAATATTTTGAAGAACATCTGATAGGTTTTTATTAGTGACGATATTTACTTAGCATTAGAAAGGATAGGTTTAGTAATTGAACTCTTCTTTACTTAAAGTATTTTAGAACCGGAAATGATGTGCAAGTTCTTATGCCATTTTTATGCCATCTAATGACTTGAGATGCCGTTATTATGACATTTTCGGTGAGTTTTGTTTTTTGTTTACCTAGAGCTAAATTCGATACTTTTAAGTTCAATTGTTAACTTTTTTCATCATTTTTGAGCTTGATCCCTAGACTGTGAGTATACACCCCACCTCCACCAATATATAAAAGGCTGTCTTGTTTACCAAGATGGCCTTTTTGCTTTTTAGACAATAAAAAAGGCGACTCACAAAAGTGAATCGCCTTTATAAAATAATGGTACCCGGAGGGGGACTTGAACCCCCACGAACAATGTTCGGCAGATTTTAAGTCTGCTGCGTCTGCCAATTCCGCCATCCGGGCAACAAAAAGCAAAGTTTTGAATGCTTAAAAAAGCCGGCATGTGTTGCACTTGCTCAGCTCGTTTGTATAGTAATCAGAGATTATTGTTTAGCAAGTAAATTTAACTCATTTTTGTGATTTTATGGAATGTAGACTTTCGAAGTTTTTAGCTCAATGTGGTGTCGCTTCACGCCGGGCTTCTGATGAACTTATTCAAGGCGGCGCGGTTAAGGTAAATGGTGAAGTTGTGTTAACTCCTTTTACCAGAGTAAATAGCGATGTGGATGTAGTCGAGGTTAACGGGACTGTCTGTCGGTTTGAAGGTAAGAAAATCTATGTGATGTTGAACAAACCGCGTGGTTATGTCTGTACATCAAAGGATAAGTTCGCCGACAAGTTGGCGCTTGATCTGATTGATGTGCCGGAGCGCCTCTTCTCTGTTGGTCGCCTAGATAAGAATAGTGAGGGTTTGATTCTTTTCACTAATGACGGTGATTTTGCCCAGCGAATCGGACACCCTTCCTATTCGGTTCGGAAAAAGTACTATGTAACAATTGACGGTTCTTTTTCCCGTGAAGACGGATTGACTCTAGAAAAGGGTATTGTTGATGAGGGAGAACGACTAAAGGCGGTATCGGTAAAACCCCTTAAAAAGTCGAAGCGTTCGGATCGACAGGTCTTGGAATTTGTCCTGAATGAAGGAAAGAATCGGGAGATTCGCCGTATGTGTCGACATCTTGGTTGGCATGTAAAACGTCTTGAACGGGTAGAGATCGGTTCTTTGACTTTGGGAAAGCTCGCCACAGGTAGTTGGCGCGAATTGACAGCAAAGGAAGTCGCTCAGTTTTAAGTTAGTTGACTGGTTGGTTCGTTGGTTAGTTCGTTAGGAAGAACTTTGGCTGAACGGTCGTTGAACTGTAGAATAACTGATGTGCCGAGCAGGAGCTCGGCGTTCCCAGATTCGTAGTAAGACGATAGTGGTTAGAGGAGAGAAGTTGTTAGCTCTATATCCTCTTGCTCCTATCTCCTCACTTCGTGCAACTTGTGTAAAAACAAAAAGCCCGGTGGAGATTTCCAACCGGGCTTTGATAAGCTTTCGACAATTGTTAAACAATGGTTCTGCTATGGTTTAACCATCGTTCCGCTATTGTTTACGGAAGTGTGAGGATTTCGGCACCTTTTTCGGTGACTAGAATCGTGTGCTCGAACTGGGCACTTGGCAACTTGTCTTTTGTTGTCGCTGTCCAGTTATCTTCCCAGATCTCTTCTTTATATGTCCCCATGTTGATCATCGGTTCGATTGTGAAGATCATCCCCGCTTTCAACACTTTCTTTTCACGTGCATCGTAGTAGTGCGGAATGTAAAGCGAGTTGTGGAACTCTTCGCCGATTCCGTGCCCGCAGAACGCTTCTACCACACTGTAACCTTTCGGTTTTACAGTCTTTTCGATTGCGCGTCCGATATCACGAACTCTTGCGCCCGGTTTTACGACTTTGATCGCATTCTCTAAAGATTTACGGGTAGCTTCAACTAGCTTCTGAACCGATTCCGGTACGTCGCCGACTAGAACTGTGGCGTTGGTGTCACCGTGAACACCATCTTTGAAGATAGTGACATCGATATTTACAATGTCGCCGTTTTTCAGTTTTGTGCTATCTGGAATACCGTGGCAAATCACTTCATTTACACTAGTGCAGACGCTTTTCGGATAACCATGGTAGTTAAGTGGACTTGGATAACCGCCTTCGGCAATGCAGGCGTTGTGAGCAATTTCATCAAGTTCATCAGTTGTGATGCCTTCGCGAACAGCCGCCATGGTTTTCTGCAACACTCTTGCCGCCGCTTTACAGGTGGAGCGCATTCTTTCAATGACGTCTTCCGAACAGATTACCGGTGTGCGTGAAATCGCAGGCGGTTGTCCTGTATCGGCGTACGAAGGTTTTTGGATAAACGGAGGAACTACACGAGTCGGACTTAAAATACCTTTAGTTACAGGTTCGATTGTCAGCCCATATTTATTGTCAGAATAATTTTTAGCCATGGTTGATTATCTTTAGTACGTTAATTGTTAAAAAAGTCAGATAGAGCAGGGTGAATACGATCCCGTGCCAGCGTTTCAGCATCCATTTCATTCGCATGAAAATCACGGTTAAACCTCCCGAAAGAAGCATGAATGGAATTAGAAATGTACTTGTTTCCGTATCAATCGGCATTGGTTTAATCGCAATTGTCAGACCCATTACCAGTAGAATGTTGAAGATACAGCTTCCCACAATGTTACCGATGACGATGTCCGGCTTCGATTTTTTCAATCCGGCAAACGAGACGGCCACTTCCGGCAGAGATGTTCCGATCGCAATGATGGTTGCCGAGATAATACTTTTAGGAATTGAGAACTTTTCGGCTGTCCAGACGATGTTATCCACCATCATTTTTGCACCGAACGAGATCAGGAAGATTGTTGCAAGCAGCCACAAAAGCGCTTTCGGCATCGAGTCGATTGTAAAGAATCCGCTCTTCTCTTTCTCCTCCTCTTCTTCATGAAGCGGTGGTGCTGAGTCGGCATGTTTTACCAGAAAATAGATATATCCCACACACCAGGAGATTAGAAGAACACCAGTCCAGCGGGGCAAGGTGTCGCCGATTAGGTAGATAAATCCGGCAAACACGGCAAAAACTGCCGCCATCATCAGCCCGTCACGATGAAAGATGGTTTTGCTGATGGGAAAGTCTTTGATGAGAATAATCACTCCCAGCGCCAGAAGAATGTTGGTGATGTTGCTGCCGACGGCATTACCGATGGCAATTCCGGAACTTCCACTCAGCGAGGAATAGACGTTGGTGGCAAGTTCCGGTAGTGATGTCCCGATACTGACAAGGGTCAAACCGATAACGATTTCGGAAATGTGAAAGAATTCGGCGACAAACACAGACGCGTCGACGAACTTATCGCTGCTTTTGCTGAGAATATAAAGTCCCAGAAGAAACAGCAGAATATTTATAGAAAGGCTATCGGTAAAAAGTTCCATACTATTCAGAATCTTCTGTTTCTGTCACTTCAGGATAAATCTGTGTACCTTGCTCAAGCAGTTCTTCCATACGGTACTTCTGGCGTCCTTCGGGGTGGAAGATGTGAACGATCACGTTTGGATAGTCCATTAGAATCCACTGACTTTCCGCTTTTCCGTCTGTACCTTTTGGCATTAGCTGAAGCTGTTCTTTCAACGCTTTGCCAATGTGATTTGCAACCGCTTTAATGTGCGGCTCAGAAAAACCTGTACAAAGCACGTGGTAATCCGCAATTGCCGATTTGTTACCAAGATAATAGATAATTACATCTTCGGCTTTACGGTCTTCAGCAGTTTGTGCAGCTAGAAAAGCAGCCTTTTTTGTTAGTTCTTGAAACTCTTGCGCTTCTTTTTCGTCAATTCTCACTTTTACCTCAAAAATTTAATATGTTATTTAATTTGATTGCATAGTCTTTTACGTTCGGTAACTTACAAGCATAATCTTGTATGTCTAGCAGTCGCTTAACCGAATCATTTTTAATCCTAATTAACTATCATAAATGTCATTTCGTATACAAAAATATCTTAAGAAAAAAGCGTTTCTCAAACCTTTAGAAACTCTGTCCGAAAAGTCGCAATTTGAAGTGGCGGTGGTGATTCCCGTACTTGCTGAACTGGCACATTTGCCTCAAACTCTTCAATCTCTGCAAAAGGTGAGGGGAGATTTTGCGGTGATTCTTGTCATTAACAATCGACTTAGTGCATCGACTCACCAAAAACAAGATAATCTGCAGACGCTTGAACAGTTGCGTAGCGGCGAACTGTCGATACCGAATCTCTTTTGGATTGATTGTGCGTCGACGGGTAATGAGTTTTCCGAAAAAATGGGCGTTGGTTTAGCGCGACGTATCGGAATGGACTCTGCGTTGACAATTTTATCAGAGAATGGATTTATTACAGCTCTCGATGCCGACACTTTGGTAGAACCGGATTATCTGGAACAGCTGAAAGCGACGCTTTGTGAACCCATTTCTGCCGGATACTTTCGTTTTCAGCATCAAAAGGCTGAAAATGCGGCACTTCAACATGCCATCGATTCGTACGAAGAGTATCTGCATCATTATGTGGAAGGTTTACAACTTGCCGGTTCACCTTACGCCTACCATTCAATTGGTTCAACCATGGCGGCAACCGCCGAAGCCTATGTATTGGCGGACGGCATTCCGGTAAAACGTCTTGCCGGAGAAGATTTCTATTTTCTGCAAAACGTTGCAAAGAGTTGTCGAATCGTTGAAATTCCGTCGACCGTTTATCCTTCAGCCCGCGTGTCCACCCGAACACCGTTTGGTACCGGACAACGTATGATTGAATACAAAGAGGGACGAAGTGGTGAACAACTCTTTTCAAAGTCCGCCTTCGAAAAGCTCGGTGAATTTCTGAAAACAGTTGAACAACACATTGAGTCAGAAAACTGTGGATTTATTAATGAAATTCACAGCGATGTCCTTCACAAACAGTTAGATGAGTGCGGCTTTCAGTCAGTTTGGTCCAAGATCCAGTTAAACTACAAAAGCTCGGCAAACAAACTAAAAGCCTTTCACCGTTGGTTCGATGCATTGAAAACATTGAAACTGATTAAAGGCTTGTCAGCTTTTGAACAGTTGTAGGACAGTTGTTTTTTTTGGATTGCGGGGAGGATTGCCGCTTTCTGAGAATCGTCAGTTTGTATTCGATTAGCCTCACGCAGAGACGCTGAGTCGCAGTGGAATGATTACTCTTTCTCCTTTAAACGCTTTATCGCCTTTTCTAGGTTCTCGATGACCCCTTCATTTATTTCTTTTCTATCTTTGATAGTCTTTTCAAACCTTAGCTGTTTTTCCAGCAGAGGTATATCCTCTCTTGTCCCAATTGACTCTGCAAATGCTTCTGCACACTCTTCTCGAATATAATGATATTTATCTGACAAACCTTTAACTAGAAAAGTATAGGCATCTTCTTTATTTAGGTAATCCCAGAATGAATAACCATCATTGCGAATGTCTTTGTTGTGGTGTTGCATTGCTTCTTTGATTAAGGTGACTACTTTGGGATTCTCTTTATCCATGAAACAAAAATAGTTATAAAAGTTTGTACCAAATGAGTCATGTTTAAATTCAGGCTCTAGCTCTAGTTTTATCCTTTTCATTATCAATTCATTTTCTCTTGGCGATTTATATTTATGAATGACCCAAGCTCCAAAATGTTGATCGAGACTAGTTTCTAGGAATCGTTTCTCGATGAGTGTCAAGACTCGTTGATCTTTAAAACCTTGATCATGCAGTTTATAAATAACTTGGCACAGGCTACGCCAGTCACCATGTTCGTCTGTAGTAGTGGGTGCCAGTTCAACAACTCTATCGAAAATATATTTTGCAGCCTTTTCATTTAATGGGACATCGACTTTGGGTTCGTTGCCAAAACCAGAGTCATCGTCTGAACCATTTACAACTGCTTTCATCCAGTCAATTGTTCCTTTTACTAGTATCTCTTCAGATTGAAACCATTCAGGATTAATAAACTCCAGCTTTCCGTTGACGAAATCAATGATTTCAGTCTCTTTAAATTTATTACGACTCCACTCATAAGACGCTGTTTTAACAAACTTTAGCTGATCTTTAGTTCTCTCAGTTGGCTTACCCATAAGTTTAATTACGTCATTTTGAGTCATTCCTTTTTCAAAAGATAAACTCCCGGAGTTTCCTGCCAATTCTTTGAGCTTTTTCGTGTCAGCTTTTGTCCCTTTCTTTAGCTTCACAGACAGCATTAAATTGAGATACAGTTCACTCGGAATCAGTTCGTGAGTCCATTGAGTAAAAACTAAATAGCCACCTTTAAGAATTTCAATAGCTTTGAAATCTCCATGCTTCAAGAAGCTCAGTTTATATAAAGAGTTATTATGAAAAAGGTATTTTAAGTAAACAATACGACCGCATGCACAATACCAATCAGGAAAACCTTCACTTTTGGAAAGAGATAAGCTGAGGTAAATTTCATCCTCAATCATCAGCATGTAGTCGCTATCCTCTTTCTTTAGTTTGATAAATTCACTGTCTGGGTATTTGAAGGAGATAAATTCGTCTTCATAGGTTTTCCAGTTATTGAACGAAAATTGTTTGGCCGCTTCAATTGCCTTTGGATTTTTAATGCCACCTAATCGCTTATTATAATACTTTGGACGTTCTGTCTTTTTGACAAGCTGAATCTCTTCTTTCAGTTTACTGAAGTCTTTGATCTGCTCTGCTTCGATAAACAGTGAGCTAAGCAGTAGTACAAGTGTAGCTTTAAGCATAATGTGTCCCCTTGATGATTATTGTTCGCTCTAAAGTAGACGGAAGAGTTGTAATTTCAATTTTTCCCTCTCAAGAGAAAATGATAGATGATTGCTCGTAAGCGATGTATCGCTTGACTGTGAGTTACAAAAATTGATTGTGATTGAGGGAAGTCTGACAGCGGGGGCGTTAATAAAATTTTTTATTACGGTTTTCTTATTATAAAATTGAACTATTTTGGAAAGTAAAACAAACATTATCAAGCTGTATTTGCAATTTTAAATCGTTTGACCGTAAGGTTCGTCATAGAATGAATTTAGATCAGATAGAACATAAAGAGAATCTCTACGTTTATTTTGCTGCGGATGCGCTGAAGTTACATACAGGTGAGTCTCCCAACCTTGAGGGACTTCTATTTCTTCTAACTACTGGCGATGTCAGCCAAAAAATAAAGCTAAAAGATCAATTCCTTGCCTCGTCTATGGCCTCATATTGGAAAAGTGAATTAGAACACTTTCAAGTCAGTTACGATATGTGGCTAGACTCCTTTGATATTTCGCTTTCCAAATACCAGAAAAGTAAATTGAACCATCTTGATGCAGTTAAAAGCATGAGGATTGACAAAGCCAAGAAAGAGGAACTTATCTACCTACTATTTAATCTAAACTTAGTTCGAAATAATGAAGTTCCCATCTTAAATCATCCCAAAAAATTAGTTAAGGCCTTTCTGAATGATTCCAAAAAAGAAATTGCCAAACTACAACATGAAACTTTGGAGCTATTGAATTCATGAAGTTTTTGGAGAAATACCCCAAGGACGTCAGAACTGCTATCTTTGACGAAATTAAGCTGAAATGGACATTTCACTCGACTGGTTTGGAGGGCAATACCCTTACTTTAGGAGAGACCAAAGATGTAATTGCCGGAATGACTATTTCCGGGCATAGTTTGGTGGAACATAAAGAAGTTTATGAGCACGTACGGGCGATTGATCTTGTTAGCGAACTTCTTGATCAAGGTGGAAAAATATCTCTCGACTACTTAAACCGACTCAATCATGCGGTTATGGATAAATTGACTGTCGATGTGATGGCACCTGTAGGTGAACTGAAATGTCAGGACAATGGTTGTCAGGTTTTTGTTGACGGTAGGCTTAAATGGATTCAATATTCACCAGTTGAGGTTACCGAACCTTTAATGAGAAAATGGATAAAGTTGTTCAATGGGGCAAATGTAAACTCATTTGATGACGCTATAAAACTGTTCGCTCAATTACACATAAGCTTTACTTCCATTCACCCTTATGCCGATGGTAATGGACGAATGGCTCGACTCCTTTCAAATATACCAGTTTTACTTGCTGGCTACCCACCTATCATTTTAAGCAGGGAAAACAAAGAGGAATATATTAGCATTCTTTCTCAATACTGCCGCAATGGCGGAATTCCCAATCATACGAATGATGAATTGGTAATGCTTGGCGAAGAGTTTGATAAGTTTGAGATTTTTGTAAAAAAAGAGTCTCAAGCGGTTTACGAGCTTCTATCTAAATACGAAAAACCGCAGTAACTGTCTCTTTTGGCGGAATTATGAAGTGCGGTGAGAATTGCCGCTTTCAAAACCGCAGATTAGGCAGATGGAGCAAATGTTTTATGGAGTGCGGCGAGGATTGCCGCTTTCTGAGAATCGTCAGTTTGTATTCGATTAGCCTCACGCTGAGTACGCAGGGGATGAATTTTATGTCGTGAAGCTTTGGAGTGCTGTGAGCATCACAGCTTTCGGATATTTGGAATAAAACTAAAAAGCGGCGATTCTCGCCGCTTTCTGATTGTTCATGCAATAGCGATGACTCTCACTGTGCACCGAAAGTTATTTTGTTTCAATAACCCAAAACATTAATTTAACTTTTAAACCGAAAGCTTCTCCTGCATCAATTACACCAGGTGTTATAGATTCCTTTTCGAAATGTTCCTCTAATTCCCCACTAATGTCATTTATAACTTCTTCTATATTATTGCCCGCTGTACGATTAGCAATTGAAGGATATTTGATCTGTGGTGGATACGGCGATTCTACTTCATCTTCTATATGGGTTGCTAATAAAATGTTATAGTTAGCAATTTCATTGCCAATAATTTCCATACTACTTGAATCAACTTTAAGAGCATCTATATACTGATTTGTTCCTTTCTCTAAATTAAAATCTCCTGTGTACATTGCTTTTAGTTCGATTAAGGCTTTTGGATTAGTATTGTCTATCCAAGAGTAAGCCTTGGTATTTCCCTTAAGATCTTTACTTTTATCTTCAAGTAAAGCTATATCTACACGCTTCCATTCGCGTGCCACAATTTCCTTGCAGCTTGGATTTGAGTGCAACTTATATGCCAATTTGTCACGAACTGGCATTTCCACCTTTGAAGTTAAAGCCAAGTAGGCTAATTCATTTTGGAGAAAGTCACTTCCTATAGCATTCAACGCATCAATTATTAATTTCATCATTGTCTTCCTCCCTAGTTTTGTCGTTTCGATTCTTTTTATTTTATGATTAATCTTTCTCAAAGATGATTATGGAACAAGTTCATGGCAAATTTATGGTATATCTTTTTACTTTTCTACCGATTTAAAAATGAGCATGGTTGAAACATCATTCTTTAAATCTAAGGTGAAACCAGTGTTGGATCCATTTTTTAGTTCTAGTTCCCAAACAAAAAATTTGAACCCGCTACGCTCGCGGGAGAATAAAAGATTTGTTTTGGTGAACCCAAGTTTTATTGCTCGCTCTTCTACATTCTTCCGACGCTTGTTTTCACCTATCGCCATATAAATCACACCAGGCTTGATAACTGAAATTTTAAGTTCTGTTGGTGATTTTTTTAGATTCCAAGATTGCGGAGTAAAAGTTAACCCATCTAGCTCTTTAGGGATGTGGGATAATTTTGCTGCTGCATCATCCATAAGAGAGGAGACACCATTTTTAAGAATATCTGTTACTAATGTTTTATCTTTATCTTTGACCTTAACCTCTGCAAACTTAATTGTTTGCTTGAAGATAATCAGCATGTTAGAACTAATTTCAAGGTCGAAACGGTCTTTTACATTTGCTTGATATATGTTAAATAAGACGCTACTACTTTTCCCGCCCTGTCGATTACAAGTTAAGTCGCTAAGAGTAAATCCGCGTTTTGTTAACGTTTTTAAATAGCTGTTTGTATCCCATTCAGGCATCGCTATATACATAACCCCCGGCTTTGACACTCGCGCTTTTATGGATATCTTTGATCCATTCATTACACCTTTCGTAAAACTCATTCCTTCTAACTGTGTTGGAATATTAAATAGTGTGTAACCTCTATTTGTAAGAGCCCTTTCTCCATTTTTAAATGTGCCTAGATTAATTGAACCACTGGACTGTAAATCTATAGATGCTGGTTCTGTGTCCTTGAATTGTTCATCTTTTTCTTTGATGCTATTCTCTTCTTTCTCTCTAAGCTTAAGAGTTTCTTCGCTAGTTTTACTCTCTTTGTTTTGTAAAATAACTCTAAAGCTAAACTTAGAACCATAGCCATGATCTCGTGTTGTATGCCAACCTTTCCTAGGGGTGGAGCCGCAGTTTGAAGGGGTGGAGCCGGGAAAACCTTTCACCATTACTTTTACCCTAGTTTTAATAATTTGCCCTGATGCATTTTTTACAAACTCTTTGCCAATAGGGTTTATCTTACTGACTTCATTAAAGTCATAAGCAAAGTCACGACATAGTTCCCCAGCGTTTTCTAAGATTTCGTAAATTCCCCACGGGTTTGGTGGGTATGATTTTACTGGTTGTGTTGGACCAGTTACACCTCGTACTTTACCCTCTCTACCAGCTCGTGCCATATATTCCCATTGTGCGGCAGTCGGTAAGGTCACTTCCATTGATGAATCTATTTTATTTCTTTCAATTAACTGTTCTGTTAATTTCTTACAAAAGTCCATAGCATTGTGCCAACTGGGGCCAATGACAGGTCGCAAGTCCCCTTTTTCTTTTGAAGGGTTTTTCTGCATAATAGTTTCATACTGTTTTTGTGTGACCTCAGTTTCTCCAACCCAGAAATCATCGGTTAGTGTGACTTTATGAAGAGGTATAGAAGTGCCAACACCCCCGCGCATGAACGATCCCGGTTTGATATGAATCAGCTTCAGCTCCACATCATCGGCCAATTTGAGCGTTTTATAAATGATTTCTCTATCTGTTGTAGAGGGCTGTTTCCCATCTTCTGAGATTGCCACACTATTCGAGCTTGCTAACGATTCTGTATTTATCATAGAGAACTCACCGATTTTGTCGAAATTGTTTTCATCGGTTAAATAGTTTTTTAATTCCAATGCCTCTTTAATTTTCCCTTTTTGGGTAAGTTCGGTTTTTTTCTTATTTACTGCTTTAATGAAATCCTCTTTTACTTTATCAAAAGTTGAACCATTCTTTTTATTCAAGGCTTTGATATTCTCTTTGAATTTTGTTTGGATTTTCAGGAACGTATTGTTTTTGCTGGTGCTACCAATTGGCTTCTGGGTGTCGTAGATTCCATTGACCAATTCTCGTGCGTTGGATATCACTTGCTTGACCTCCATCATTGTCTCAAGATCACCGGCTTTTTGGGCAGACTGGTAAACCTTTTTCAATGCTGAAACATACGACTTTATATGCCTCTTTAGTTCTAGCTCATACTTGCCTTGAAGTGAATTCGTAATACCTTCAAACTTACTTTCCATTTTAACTAGTTCACTATTTAGCTCGTCTGCACTTGCATAATGGCAAACCACTGTCAGTAAAAATAGCAGAGTGTAAGCAACTTTCACCACACTATCTAATGCGAACTTATGGACGAAATTTATCAAAATTTTCATGGTATGCCTCGTTATCTTTTGTTTTATGGAAGCTCCAAAGTAAAAAAGGGCAAATTTTTCATGTTAATTTACGAACTAAACTACCACATTCCATGAAGAGGCAACTTGGAGAGTATGTCCAAAGCACACCTGTATTATGCCGTGCATCTCTTGTATAAAAGTGGAAGTTTTGTCGTAGGAAATGAGCACTCAAAATGAGTAATAAATTGTAATTGACCTATTTTTTACGTTAAATGTTTATTAATCAGATAAACATAAACCTTTGTGGTTTGGCTAAATAGAACATGTTAAAAAGGTAACCATAATTGCTAAAATATCTTGCTGTAAACTCAAAGTTTCTGCAATTATATGTATTTATAAGTCGCAAGTATAAGACAGTATACTGTGTTCCTTGAGGTATAAGTCTCCTCTGTTAAGCTGTGTTGGTAGTGTAGGATGCAACTACCTTTGAGCAACAATTTAACAATCGTTCAACTATACTGTTAATATAAACTTTTGATAGTCTGTTTGAAGTTGAGGGAAGTCTGAATGGAGTTGAGGGAAGTCTGACGGGAATTGAGGGAAGTCTGACGGGAATTGAGGGAAGTCTGACGGGAATTGAGGGAAGTCTGACGGGAGTTGAGGGAAGTGTGAATGGAGTTGAGGAAAGTCTGAATGAATGTGAGAAATGATATTTTTACCTTTCTTAATACTCACGTCACTAAAATAGATCAAGATTGGGCAATTTAGGAAATATGTCTGGCAAAAATTTCTTGACGCGTTAGAATACGTTAGCCGAAAAGTTTGAAGATAGCATGCTTTAAACTGGTCGGGGTATTCAACAAAAAAGTAAAAAAACAAAGAAAGGGTCAAACTTATGGCAACAATTAGAAAAGGGGAGGCTGAAACTCTCGAACGGGCACGTGTCGCTTTAAACAATGCAACGCAACAACCAGAAATTGCCGCTGCGTTGGATAAAGAGGGGTATACTGCTGAAGTCATTGCCGAAGGAATTGCAGTATTGCAAGAAACTTTAACTACTTATAACCAAAATAGAGTAGAGCATGATGAAAAGTCTGCGGCTTATGCGTTGTTTACTGCTAAAAAAGAGTCAGTGATTAAAGCTTATCGAAAAGATAGAAAGAAGGCAAAGGTGGTTTTTCACCATGATCATGTTGCAGGAGATAAGTTGGGGATTTTAAAATCTGTACCAGGTTCTTTTGTTGGTTGGCTTGAGCAGGTGAAGAGGTTTTATACATCAGCTTTGGCAGATGCAGATATACAAACTGCTCTTGGTAGACTGAAAATTACAAGTGATACCCTCACCGCAACAAACACTCTTATTGCTGAATTGGAGGATGCACGTGCGGCATATCTTCGTGAGCGAGGAGAATCGCAGGATGCTGTAAAGGTGAAAGATGCGGCATTCCAGAGACTTGATGAGTGGATGAGTGATTTTTATGTGGTGGCTCGAATTGCCTTGGAGGATCATCCTCAACTATTGGAAGCGTTAGACAAGAGTGTGAAGAGTTAGCAAGGTTAACTTTTGAAGCCGGGAATTTAGTTCTCGGCTTTTTTATTGGTTGTAAAAGGTGAAAAAATCTTTAGTTTGAATGTGGGTGAATGTTTTCTATGAATTACATTTGAACAAATCTGTTTAACTGACGCAAACTGATGATAAAAGTGAGAAAAATAATGAGGAATAAGATGTGGTGGTTTTTGTTTCGTGTGGTTGTGCTGTTTTGTATTCTTTTGCCGATTGCAACGGTTTTTGCTCAGAAGAGTATGGTGTTTATTCCTTCTAAAAAGATGGGTTATACGCCGAAGATTATCGGGATTGATTTTAAAGAGTTGACGATTGGAACTAATAAGTTGAACTGCTGGTGGATTCCTGCTAAAGCGGAAAAGGTTAAGGAAAATGTCAAAACGGTGATTTTTTGTCATGGAAACGCGGGGAATATCTCGAATCGTCTCGATACTGTCAATTTTTACCATAATGTGATGGACTGTAATTTGATGATTTTTGATTATAGCGGCTACGGCAAGTCGGGTGGAAAGGTCGGAGAGGAGGCTTGTTACAAGGACTCTCAGGAGGTGTATGACTACGTGGTTAAGAGTTTGAACATTGATCCGAAGAATATTCTCATTCATGGACGTTCGCTGGGCGGTGCGGTTGCGGTGGATTTGGTGGTCAACAAGAAGTGTGCGGGGCTGGTGATGGAGTCGACTTTTACATCGGTGCCGGATATGGCGGATGATATGGTGCCGATTTTTCCAATTCAGTGGTTTGTGAGTATTGATTTTGATAGCCTTGATAAGGTTGATAAGTTGAAAGTCCCAGTTTTGCTGATTCATAGCAAGGGGGATGAGGTGATTCCGTATAAAATGGGTGAGGCTCTTTTTAAGAAGGCGAAGAAGCCTAAGTTCTGGCTGGAAATTTCAGGAGATCACAACAGCGGGTGGATTGAATCACAAAAAGTTTATAGTAAGGGAATGAAAGATTTTTTTGAGGCTTTATAGTACCGCGCATATCAGCAAGCTCACACAGTCTTTTTTTAGAAAAAATAGGCTGTTTTTGTATATTTTATTGAAGCGCAGATTGCTGGTTACTTTCTTTAGAATAAACACAGGAGTAAACTGTGATAAAAATTTCTGATTGGTATAAAGATTTTGCGGATGTGACTTTCCCGACTGTTTTTGTACGTTTGACTGACGCTGAGAAAGAGGCGTTGGTGAATAATAGCGAAGGTGAGGCGAAAGATCGTTTGTGGAATCGTCTGACTAACGCGCTTAATTCGATTCACGGTGGTGCGGTGATTAATGCGGATTGTTGTGCGCCGACTGATAGTAAGGCGTTTTGCCGTCGTCGAATCGTTCATACTCCAATCTCTTCCTGGAAGCAGTTGACTACGAGTGAAAAGGTGATTTCAGCGTTGAAGAGCGGTGAAACGGATACGTTGGCTTTAAGACCTTACCGCAGAATGGATCGTTCGCGTGAGTTCCGTCTTTTTGTGAAAAATGGCGAGTTGATTGCGGCTTCTCAGTATGATTTGAAGAAGAACTACCCGCGTCTTGCGAAAAGACAGGATGAAATCTGGAGTGCGCTTAATGCGTTTTTTGCGGATTCTGTTAAACCGTTTTTAAGTTTTACTGATGTGGTTATCGATGTGTATATGTGCGGTAACGGTCAGTTTCTTTTAGTAGATTTCAACGATTGGGGAGGCGAAACGGCGCCGTTGCTTTTGAGAAGTTGGGATCAGAATATTGAAGAGTTTTTGCAGAGTCGCCACCCGTTGATGCTTTTGGCAGCTCCTGTGAAAATGAGTGGAGACGTTTCGGTCTCTTTTTAGTTGGTTTGTTGGTTAGGTAGATAGTTGTTTAGCTTTTTGCTATTGAACCTAAAACTGACTGTTTTTTATGAATTAGTTCTTAATATAATGTGATAAATATGAATAAACCTGAACTTTTGGCTCCTGCCGGTAATCTGGCTTGTGCGCTTGCGGCTTTTGATGCGGGTGCGGATGCAGTTTATGCGGGATTGGACCGTTTTAATGCGCGTGAGAAGAGTGATAACTTTACCGCGGAACAGATGGGAAGTCTGATTGCTTATGCGCATCGTCATGCCCGCAAGGTGTATTTGACTTTGAATACGCTGGTGAAAGAGTCTGAACTTAAAGATGTGGTTGAGATGCTGGCGGAAATTGCATATTTGCGTCCGGATGCGGTGATTGTTCAGGATCTTGGTGTGATTTACATTCTTCGAAACTATTTTCCTGAGTTGACTATTCATGCATCGACACAGGTTGGTATTCACAACTCTGTCGGTATTAATGTGGCCAAACAGCTTGGTGCAGAACGTGTGATTCTGGAACGTCAGGTGACTTTGACTGAACTTGATGAGCTGATGTCGAAGACTTCACTTGAAGTTGAGGTTTTTGTTCATGGCGCGCTTTGTTGTAGTGTGTCGGGCGGTTGTACTTTCTCATCATGGCTCGGCGGCTGGAGTGGTAATCGCGGTAAATGTAAACAGCCTTGCCGTCGTCGTTACTTTAACGAAAAGGGTAACGGCTTTTTCTTTTCTCCTCAAGATCTTTATACGCTTGATTTGATTCCACAGTTTAAGAAAATGGGCGTGGCATCGCTTAAAATTGAAGGCCGTTTGAAGAAACCGGACTATGTGACCCATGTGGTGAATGCGTATCGTATGATGATTGATAATGACGACGGTTCTAAGATTGGAGAAACGTTGAAGGCGGCTCGTGAGGAGCTTGCTAAAACTTCGGGAAGAAAGTGGTCGTCCGGTTTTTACACTGAGAAATCTCTCAAAAGTTTGATTAACTACACTCAGATTGGTGTGGCTGGAAATATCTGCGGTGAGGTGACTGATGTGAATGATAAGGCGTTCGCGGTGGATGTATCGCGTCGTCTGCACATTGGTGATCGTATTCGAATTCAACCTCGTTCGGGCGACGAAGGTACGGCGATGACTATCACGAAGATGTTTGTTGATAACCGCAGTGTGAAGAAGGCGGTTAAGGGCGAGCGTTGTGTGATTGCGTTTGATCAGGCTAATAAAGTGCCGCGTGGACATGTGTATAAGATTGGTGTTTCGACGGATTCGATGGAATCTCGTATGAAGGTGTTACCTGAATTTAAGCCGTTGATTGATCTCGATGTGGAAGTTTATGCGAATGAAGTTCGTGTGTTTGTGAAAGATCACTTTATCGAATGGAGCCACAAAGAGGTTTTTGCCCGCGCTGAGAAACGTCCTTGTACTGAGGAAACTTTTGTTGATGGCTTCAAGGCAACAGGCGACAGCAGCTTCACTCTTGGTAACTGTTCTGTGAAGTTTAATGGTGAATACTTTGTGCCTGGCAGCGTGTTGAAACAGATTCGTAAGGCGTTTTGGTCATGGCTGGAATCGGAACTTTCTGTGGATGATATTCGTCTTGGGCAGCCGGGTTTGATGAAGTTTTACGAAGATTATAAGAAGTTTGACCTTGATGAAGACGCGGAGTTGAATATTTACGATCCGTCTTACGAGCGTCAGACTGATGTGTACTTTACGAAGCCGGAAAGTCATCTTCCAAAGAAGAAGTTTGATGTGTGTCGTTCGATTTTCTCTTATGACAAGAAGACGTCAGAAGTGGCATTACCGTTTTTCTGCTGTGAAGACCGTTTGGATAAGTTGCAGTCGCATATTGATCGAGCTTATGAATCGGGGATTCGCCGTTTCCGTGTGACGTCACTTTATCAGTTTGACTTGTTGGCAAAATATTCGGATCTGAAACTTGCAGTTTCACATCCGTTCCCGATTACGAACTCTCTAGCTGTTCGTGTTCTTGACGAAGACTTTGGTGTGGCGAAGGCTCAGGCTTGGGTTGAATTGGACAAACATTCTATTAACCGTTTGGTTATGGCTTCGCCGATTAAGATTGAGATTTACAGATATGGACGAATCCCATTGTTGATTACGCGTGCAGATATTCCTTACGAAGGGCGCATTTCTGACAGTCGTAAGAATCAGTTTGTGATTGTGAAAGATCGTTTCAGCAAGTTCAATTACTTGTATGCTAAAGAGGTGATGATTATTCCAAAGGTGAATAATAGCGAAAACTATTATGACCTGACGAATGCGTCTTGGGGAGCAAAGGATGTGTCGACATTCAACTTCGAGAAGGATTTCGTGTAATGGTTCGTCGCTTTCTGCTGCTTGTTTTAGCTGCTTTTGTCATTTCATGTGATTCTTCGAAACCTTACCAGCGTATAGAGGAGTTACTTGGAACTTTCGTGTCCGTTACTTTTTACGGTGATCGCGACGCTGCAGAGTCCGCTTCGGATGAAGTGTTTGAGTTTATTCAGGAGCTTCACAATTGTGTGAATATTTATGATAAGAAATCCGAACTATCGCAGTTGAACGCATCGGCTTTTGAAAAACCTGTTGTGTGTTCTGAACTTCTTTGGGACATTTTGCAGGATGCACGCTTTGGTTATGATATCTCAGAAGGTTACTTTGATGTGACTAGCGGCCCGTTGATGAAGCTTTGGGGATTTCACCGAAAGCGTTCGACTTGGCCGACTGAAAAGGAAGTCGCTGAAGCATTGAACAAGGTTGGGCTTTCTAAAGTGGTGTTTGATGAGAAAGCACGTTCGGTTTTCTTCAAAGAAAAAGGGATGGTTCTGGATTTTGGAGGAATTGCCAAAGGTTATGCGTTGGATCGCTGCAAAGCAATTGCTGAAAAGTATGGCATCGAGGTTGGGCTGATTGATCTTGGCGGAAATGTATACTGCTTTCCAACGGCACCTGATGGGCGTGACTCATATAATGTAGGTATTCGTCATCCACGTACGCGTGGTTTGCATGATGCATTGCAACTGACAGACAGTTTTGTGGCAACAAGCGGTGATTATGAACGTTTTGTAGAGATTGATGGTAAGCGTGTGACGCATATTGTTAATCCTAAAACAGGTTATCCTGTAGAAAAGGTGGCTTCGGTTTCTGTTGTGACCGAAAAAGGAGTCTATTCTGATATCTTTTCGACGGCTATTTTTGTCGGAGGGAAAGAAATTTCTGAAAAAGTTGTAAAAAAATACCCTTCAACTCAGTATATGATAGTGGGAGTTGACGGCGTTGACAATTTTTCATTTTCGTTTCACGGTGATGTTTGGCATGAAAATTGGATAAAAGACGCACAGTAAAGCTTCTTTATATTTTCTTGGGGAATCAGATCGATAATTATAATGTTAATATTTAAGCGAATCAGTTAGATACAGATGAAAAGTGATTTTAAAATTTATGAACCGATAATCAGAGGTTCACACGGAAAACTGAAGCTCAATCATGTAGATTGGAAACAGAGTGTGGTTGTTCGTACGCCGAATTGGCTTGGTGATGCTTTAATGACGCTTCCTGCACTTTATCAACTGCGTAAAGTGATTCCGAAGAATGTGACATTTGATGTGGTTTGTCCGAGAAAACTTGCCAGCTTTTGGCAATGTGTGCCTTGGGTTGATAATATCATCGCTTTTCCGGGGCGGCGTGTAAATAGTGAAATTCGTGAGCGTATGATTAAACCGTTGAACCCTGGTGTGGCTGTGATTATGCCAAATTCGTTTGGTTCAGCAAAAGATATGTATATGCCGGGAGTTGTTCCTGTTCGTCTTGGTAGAAAAGGTAATCTACGCGGTGCACTTCTAAGTCATCGTTTGCCACAGTTTGTCCGTAAAAAAGGTAAAGATACGCATCATCAGGTAAGTGAGTATTTTGATCTTGTGGAACCTTTTGGACGTATCGAGCGTTCTGTGGAGTTTCCTTTTTTGAATGTTGATGTGATGTTTTCTGACTCTTTTGCCTTTGAAATGCAGTTTCTTCTTGATGTGGAAGAGGAGGGGCGCCCGATTCTTGTGATGGCTCCTGGCGCGGCTTTCGGGCCTGCAAAACAGTGGCCGATTAGCAATTATACTGAAGTGGCTAAAAGCTGGACTGCCGGCGGTGGTGCGGTTCTTATTGTGGGAACTGAGTCTGAACGTGTTCTAGGAAATCTGATTGCTGAAAGTTGCGGTCATGTTTATAATCTGGCTGGTCAGACTGATTTGAAAGAGTTGATTGCAATTCTTCAGATGGCGGATGTCTGTTTGTGTAATGACAGCGGTGCAATGCACCTTGCAGCTGCCTGCGGTTCAAAAGGTGTGGCAATTTTCGGTTCAACCTCTCCTGTGGCAACTGGCCCGATTGGCGGAACTTGGGTGATTGCTCAGCATCACATGCCATGTTCTCCTTGCCTTGAACGTGAATGCCCGTTGCAGGTTAATAAATACCGTTGCTTAACTTCTATTACATCAGACGACGTTTACGAAGCTCTTTGTGACCTGATGATTTATTCTGTTGGTGATAAGTCGTCTGAACCTTCTTTCTAAAAGCACTATTTAGACTTTCCTAAGACCACTTACCTTCACAGATATTTGGTGAGAAGAATGGTTCGTGATGATCTGTGATTGTCAGCATTGTCATTGCATAGTTCTGATAAACTCTTTCCCCGCTCATTTTATCACTGATTTGCATGGTGATATAGGCTTTTTCAACGCCAAGCATGACTTTGGGCACTTCCACTGAAAAATTGAACTTCTCTTGATCTTTTATCAATAGTTGCTGTTTATCCGCAGACGATGAAACTACTGCAAGATTCTCTAAGTTTAGCGACAGAAAGTATAGACGAATTTCTACTTCTGCGTCTTTGTTTGAGAAGCCATTTACTGAAATTTTTAGTGAGTCACCAAACTTCACACTACTTTGCTTTTCAAGTTCCGAATCGTTAATATGAATTGCTTCGACATCAATATGCGATTTCTGTTCAATTTTAGGTTTGATTTGTCTGAACAGTTCAAGATATTTTTCGATTCCAGTCGCGATGTCATCGTATTCATGAATGACTTTTCCCTGATCCATTAAAATTACACGGTCACAGATTCTATTTACAGAGTGGATGTTGTGAGAAATGAAAATGACCGCAGCGTTTTCACAAATTTGTTTTATCTTTGCAAAGCATTTATTTCTGAAACCAGCATCGCCAACAGCTAGCACTTCATCAATTACCAGCACATCCGGTTCGGTATGAACTGCGATTGAGAAGCCGAGGCGTGCAACCATTCCCGAACTATAGGTTTGAACTGGACTGTCGATGGAATCTCGTATTTCAGCGAAGTCGATAATCTCATCAATTTTAAGATCGACCTCTTTTTTAGACATTCCAAGAATTGCCCCTTTTATGTAGATATTCTCACGACCTGTCAAAAGGGTATTGAAGCCCGCTGTCAACTGAATAAGTGCACAGACACGACCTTTCACAGATATATGACCGGTTTCCGGTTTCAGTAAGCCGATAAGCATTTTAAGAAGCGTGCTTTTTCCTGCACCATTGGGCCCGATAATACCGACGCACTCTCCGCGAGAAATGTTGAAGTTAACATTTCGAACTGCGTAAAAGTCATGCTTCCTTAATTCATCATTTTTCCTGATCCCGAGAACCTCTTTACAGATGTCGGTCAATCCGTACCACAGTGAGGTTTTAAAGTCACGGCAGAACTTTTTGCTGATGTTATTAACTTTTACTAGTGTGTCGTTGTTCATAAATATCTATTAGTTTGAAATACGTTCAATAAGGTGAGGAAGCGTCAGTTTTATAATGACCCACCCAGAAAAGAATATTAAAAGTGATGCAAAGGCAATAAGTCCAAATTGAACAGTCATCAATTCTCCTGTCCCCGTGAGCCATGCTCTTCCAGTTGTAAGTATTGGAGTTACTGGGTTCAGTTCTGTCAACTTTGCTACAAAACCATTAAAAGGTTTTGGATATACAATTGGCGTTAAATAAAACCAAAATTGGACCGCAAAGCCCAACACTCTTGACACATCATGATATAAAACTCCTACAGGAACCAGTAAAGTTCCAATTGAGGTTCCAAGAAGTATTAGAGCGAATATTGCTAAGGGGAATAGTAGAATCGAAGAAGAAAAAGAGATAGGGCTGAAAGCCATTACGATTACGATAATGATAAAGCGAATGATAGAGTTGAATAAAACGCTACCAAGTCCGGAAATAAGTAAGGCTTCACGTGGGAAGTCTATTTTGGCAAGCATATTTTTTGCTCCGAGGAAACTGTTTATAGGCGTGGATAGCGATTCGGCAAAACATTTCCAAAGCAGTGTTCCGATAAGCACGAAAACAGGGTAGGGGATTTCCGGTTCGGCGATATTGATAATATTGCTGGATTTTAGCAGTGTCCAGATTCCGGCAGTCACCAAAGCTGGAACAAAAATCCAGATAAAGCCGAGAAGGCTATGACGATATTGTGCAGATATGTTTCTGTGAAAAAGCCTCCAGGAAAGTTCTCGGGAGGCTATGAAGTCGTCTTTAATCTCTTTTAGGAGTTTTAGCGGAGATTTTATCAAAGGCTCGGAACTATTGATCTGTTCCGAGCTTTTTTTATAGTTATGCATATACCAATTCTATTTTAGAATTAAATCTTCATCTTCAGTCGTTGAATTGAAAATCCAGTAGCCAGTTGCAGGAAGCAGGAAGTCTCCATTGTTAAGCGGAGCATAGTCTTGGGCTCCATGGTTCCACTCGTTGGCATTTTGCATTGTACTTTTACTGTTATATAAATATCTTGCAGCTGGTCCAACTAAATTCCAACCAGGCTTAACGGTAACTGTTTTGATACTGTATATTCCAGAGAATTTAATTGGTTCCACTGGGATATTTACGCAAAATGCCCAGAAGCCCGTTAATGGCTGTAATTTAGACTTAAGAAAGTCAAGGTTTACTTGGTTGATTACGTCTCCTTTGCTATCCCATATACTGTCGATAGTAGACTTAGCAACCGTATCATAAGTTTGGTTAGTCGGGGTATATATAGAGATGCTTTCAACATATGACATCATTTCGTGTAATTTTGTTTCATCAATTTCATTTGGTAATGAAATCATATTCCAGCCAATTTGTAAATCAAGGTCAAATTCGTAGGGGTGAGTCCCATTGGTGAATTCATCATAATCACTGATACCATCACCGTCTGAGTCTTGGTTGCCGCCACTAGATAGTTCGGTACTTCCAAAATATATTTCTTCCCACATATCTGATATAGAGTCATTATCTAGGTCACTGTCAAAGCTTGCAGAGTTTCGCCAAAATATCGTAGTTTTGGTTACTGACGAGTTACCTAGGGTGTCATATGCGAAAAAATGAAGATCATAACGCCCATAGTTCATCTCGGGGAAATCTTCTGCCTTAAAGTAGTATTCTGGTATTGCTAAAAGTGAATCGATACTATTTGACTCGAAGACTTTGCCTGTTTTGTCACTTGTAAGAGTAAATCGATAACCTGCTATTTCACTACCACTATCTCCAGCAGTACTACCTTCACAGTAAATTTGGCTGTCAATGATACCAACGCCAGAGTGGGCTCTAGCTTCATCCCATGTTGGCCTTAAAATCAATGGGCTATTCGGTCCTGTTCTATCAACGTTGAAAGTATGTTTGCTCCATAAAAGTTGTTCATCATTCAAGGTACCCCCCGAATCTTCTGGATTAATTTTGGTATAAACTTTCATGGTAACGTTAAACAATTCTGATACAGAACTTATATCAATGTCAAGTTCAGTCCCACCGTTGATAAGTTCCGCTTTTTGCTCATCTGATAATGTCGTTACATAAATCGGGTCTAGATCACCGCTTTCTGATGCGTGATAACTGATGTTTATTCTGTTGAGGTAAGCCTCAGGGATATTGTTCTCCCAGTCACCCTTTAGGGTTAACGAGATTGAGTTTTTGTAGGAAGAGTTAGTTCCAAGTTTAGCTGATCGCGGTTTTTCTCCACGAACTTGTACTGACGGATCTCCAAAAAAGTGATACATCTTATTATTTTGGTCATAAGTCGTGTATTTTTTCGCATATTCATAAACTTCGCCCCAGGTTATTGACTCATCTGTTGAAATTTTGTGCACTATTTTATTTGCAAAGTTAGCTTCCCAAGATGCTCCAGCCAAACTACTTGCTGCTATGATATTAACTGCACCTTTTCGGTGATCCCCAGGAGCTGTGATATTGTCTCCTGTCTCGGATGCAAGCTTTCCTGCAATATATTGATAGCACAATGGAGCATAATACGCTGAGTACTTTGCATTATGGTAACTTGCCATAAAGAAGCGACCTGTATTACAGGTAGCCCATACAAAACATCCAGGTTTTGTAATACCGAAATTGTTACTTTCACCATTGTTATCATCCTTATAGTCAATGGACTTAAGAACCTTATAGTTATCTAGGAATTCAGATGCCCCATGCCCTTGATAAATTGAGTTTGTAATCCCGGTTATATTAGAATTTATGATTTTACCATTCATTTTATCTGCCCCAGTATAAGGCGTTGTACTCGAGTTATCGTCAGTTATGGCTTCATTAACATCGTCAAGCATGATAGTAGGTAGCTTATCCCCATGGTGCTTCAATTGTTTCTCGGAAAAGGATGCCCCCTCGTTTTCACCGGCCAAGAGAGAAAAGGTATCAGGCGCCTTATAGTCAATACGCTTTTTTAGCCAGGATGTTAGGTCTGACTCTGTATAAACAGGAAGGCGAGCAATTACTTTGTCAAGCTTATTCCAGTTGCAGTATATATCATCACTACTAGTGAAACCTCCCTGAGAACTATAGAAATAACCTGTTGGTACCCCAGGTGTTTGTACATGGTATTTAACAGGAGAATTTTTCTTGTAGTCAGGAGAGGTAGAACTGACTAAGAGGACATTTCTCAAGTGTGGGTTTTGATTCAGAAAGTTGATAATCCCATGAGGCCCATAAATCCCACCTCCGTAAACATCAATAATTTGTTCAATTGTAACATATATGGGGCTAACGCCTGCAATTTCGTGAACCGCTTGAATCTTCGGCTCAGTTGTATCTCCGTCTTCGTCAATGTCAGTTGTATCCTTTAGCTCATGCCAAATTTTATAAAGATCTGAACTTATATAACTACTGTTATTTTGCCAAGGAGCTAAAGTATAATCGGAGAAGTCATCTTCTCCCGGTAACTTAGTTTGTCTTAATTGCTGGAAATAGTTATAATCGCTAGGAATTATCGCAACGTAGTCCTTTTGGTTTGTGTTTACTGCCCTTAGCTCTTTTTCTTCATCAAATGTTAGGGGACTGGAGCTCCCTCTAACGGGCCCTGATGTTACGTGTATGCTTTTGAAAGTCCCCGGTATAGTGAAAATGTTTGAATCATTTTTTGAGCCTATTAATGATTCTTTACCGACTTTATTTCCCATGTTAACTGCTATGTTTGCATTGTATAGCCTAATAGTTCCGCTGTACTCTTCAGCCACTTTTATGTTGAGATGCGGTGGCAGGGCTCCATATTCACTGTTAGGAAGGTCTGTGTTCACTTTAGCAGGCTCAAGTTTATATCCTTCATCGTCTTGCTCTCCTTCTTCAAGAACTGGTACGTATAGTTCGAAAATATCAGGATAGACTTTAAAGCCATCAAGTGGGGTCACTGTTATTCGAGCATTGGTGGCTCTGTTTAATACTGCAGACGGAAACTCTGCTTCAAATAAAAATTGACCAATACTGTTTAGATGACAGTTTATTGTGTGTGTATCATTAATCTTTACCTCTATGGTGCGTAGCTCAGAGCTGTGGTTGTCACTGTCATAGGTTGATAAAATCAACTTTGCATTCTTGTTCATATTTACTTTAGGAGTGTCAAGAGGTATGTCATAATTCTGGGTTGTTGTTATTTTTTTCCCATTCCAAGGAGTTCCATTTGCCCCACTTAGTGCCAAGTTTAGATATAAACTTTCATCTTTTTTGTAAATTCGGGTCATCTCTCCATTAGCATTCACAACAGCGTTGTATCCATTATTTCCTAGCCAGTTTGTCTCCTGAGTTTGGTTGGATAACGTTATCGGAGTAGACGCAAGGTTTTGGATCGTAAGATCGCCTGCCCAAACGTAGTTTCGGTTAGTGTAGAAGTCATCCACGGGTTGAACAAACGTGTACCAATTATTGCCTAGTTTGTAGAGAGGCAGTTTTACTCCCGCATTGTAAATTGAGAAGTTTTGTCCCTGTTTATGAAATCCGATAGTCTGTGCATTTGAATTTTTTACTTCAGTTACATCTGAAAGATCGAGATTACCTTCTGAATCCCTAAATGGTATAGCTTCTGTAATATTGTACAAGCCGGCAATTGCGATAGGTTCAGATCTTCTTGCATAACCTGTTTGAACAGGAGTTTCTGTCGTATAAAGCCTTCTATGCCCGTCAAAATGTACTTTTTGACCAACCACAGACATTGTTTCACAGTATGTCTTAGTTGCTGAAAATAGTGAAACTAAAAATAGAAAAACATATTTTTTTATCATAACTCGCCCCGCTTAAAAAAAAAAATTCCTGTAAAAAGGATTTATAATACAACTACGTCAACTGGTTAAGTTATTCTTTTAATTATTTTTTACAATATTTGGTAATGTTATTGTAAAAAAAAAGCCCGCCATGTAGGCGGGCTTATAAAAGTGCTTTTAGCTTACCACTGGTCAGCTTCGTACTCATTATCTGTATAAGTGTCTTGAACACCATTGTTGTCAACAAAACCACTTGCTCCAGATGAATTAAGTCCACCTTCTGAATTTCCAGCCTGGATGATAGATTTTTCTGTTGTGATAGTTTCGAACTCTTCGCCTTTGTTCCAGCGTTCTGCGTTTTCAGCATCAACGATGTGGATCATTCCAGCGTTACGGTCGATAAGTGCTAGCTTGTCTTCAACTTCGACAAGAAATACGTTTTCTTTTCCTAATTTAGCCATTTTTTATACCCTGTTACAGTTTTAGTTGCAGATTTATTTCGATTGTGAGAACAATTTAGTGACTCATAATTGAGATGTCAAAGGATTTTTGAATATTTTTTTTCTCTAAGTATAAAAAAAGTTTACAAATTTAGACAGTTCCACATAAGTGGCAGGAAATCCGGCAATTAAAACACGGTTTTTCTCTGCATTATAAACTTTACCATTTAGTGTTGTGTAGGTTACGCCAGTTTCATCTAGAAAAAGTTTGGCGGCAGCAATGTCATAAAGCTGTAAATCTGTTTCCCAGAATCCTTGAAGATAACCCGCTGCAAGGTAGGATGAATCTAATGCAGCGGATCCCATTCGGCGAATGCCTCTGGATTTGTTTAAAACTTCAGTAGCACATGCAAAAAAGTTTTTCTGCATGTCTTTTGACCGATAAGGAAAGCCGGTTCCGATTAAAGCATTCTCAATTTTTAGACTTGGGTCAACTTTCGAGCAGAGTTTATTGTTGTGGTAAAGCCCTTGACCTTTAATTGCTGTAAAAATATCACCAGTCGCAGGCTGATACACAACACCCAGCTTTGGTTCTCCACTTTCATATAAAGCTACAGAGATGGAAAATTGAGCTAAACCGGAAAGGTAGTTGGTGGTTCCGTCAATCGGATCAACAATCCATTCCGTCGGCTGTCTATCCGCTTCAGTCTCTCTCCATAAAAGCCACTTCCTGGTAAAAAAGAAAGACTTTCTGGAGAAGTTCTTCCACTAAATCAAATCTCCGAATAGATCGTAGGTGTCGGCTTCCGTGATTTTAACTTTGATGGCTGCCGGCAAATATTCGCAATCTTCAGGAATTGAGACATGAACCAGATTGTCAACTTCCGGTGCGTCACCGTAAGTTCTACCAATAATGCCTTCTTCACTTTCACCTTCAATAATTACATCAAGTTCTTGACCAACCTTTTTCTGGTTGTTTTTGAAGGCAATTTCAGACTGAAACTTCATTAGTTCATCACAACGCTCTGCTGCAACTTCAGCTGGAACCAGTCCTTCTGTAATTTCTGCGGCAGAAGTCCCTTCTTCCGGAGAGTAGGTAAAGACACCAAGTCGGTCGAACTCAGTATCAAGGATAAATTGTTTAAGAGATTGGTAATCTTCTTCGGTTTCACCAGGGAAGCCGACAATGAAAGTACTTCGAAGTGTCACGTTCGGAATATTGGCTTTGATTTTTTTCACCAATTCACGTGTTTTTTCTTCATCTGTTGCACGTTTCATTGCTTTTAAAACTGGAGTTGATACGTGCTGAAGTGGAATGTCCACATAAGGAACTAGATGTTCAGATGTTGCGAACATTTCGATTACTTCATCGGTGAAGTGAAGTGGATGTGTGTAAAGAATTCGAATACAGAAATCACCTTCAATTTTATCAAGTTCTTCGATAAGCTGAGGGAGTGACGCTTTTTCTTTCAGGTCTTTTCCGTAACTGGTTGTATCCTGAGCAATCAGAATAAGTTCATAAACGCCGTTGTTAACAAGGTTTTGAGCCTCTCGAACAATTGAATCGACTGGTCGGGAACGCTGAAGCCCTCGAATTGATGGTATCGCACAGAATGCACATTTGTGGTTGCAGCCTTCGGCAATTTTTACGTATGCATAAGTTGAAGGAGTCAACTGAAGACGCGGCGTTTCTTCATCATAAATGTAAGTACATTCTTTGATTTCCGGAATTCCGGCGATTCCTTCGTACATATCAGCAACAAGTTCAGAGAACTTTGAGACGTCATTTAGTCCCATGAAAAGGTCGACATCTGGGTATTGGTTTTGAACTTCTTCTATATTTCGCTGTGGTAGACAGCCTGCAACAACGACTTTGCGATGTTTCTGCTGTTTTTTCCAAAGAAGAGCTTCAAGAATGTTTTGCTCTGCTTCGGTTCTCGCATCAAAGATGAAGCTGCAGGTGTTGATTAGGAAAATGTCGGCTTCTTCTGCATAAGGCGTAATCATAATTCCAGAGCTTACGGCAGAACCTGCCATGATTTCGGTGTCGAGCCAGTTTTTGGCACAACCGAGACTTACTATGTATAGTTGTAGATTTTTTTTCATGGTCACTTAGTTTGTTAGTCAGTTAGGTGTTTAGTTGGTTCGCGATTTAAATTAATCACTATTAATTACTTTCGAGTAATTAAAGCCGCTGCTTCGAAGTGTGAAGTCTGCGGGAACATATCAAAAGCTTGAATTTTGTCGATTTTGAATTTTCCGGATTCCATAATTTTGCTTAAATCACGTGCCATTGTCGCCGGGTTGCACGAAATCATTACGATGGCTTTGAAGTCAGCCTTACAGATTTTTTCTAAAGCTTTCTGGTCACAGCCAGTTCTTGGTGGATCCATAATGATGACAGTTTCTGCCGGGTTGCAGTCGTGAATGATCTCGTTGAAGATAATTTTATCAGAACCGCAGTAAAAACGACGATTGACCAAACCTGCATTAAGCGTGTTAACCTGAGCAGCTCGAACCGCATTTTCGTCAATATCAAAAGTGAAGACTTCCATCTCGGCCGGAAGGTGAAGTCCGAAAACTCCAACTCCACAGTATGAATCGATTGCACTTTCGGCTCCGGTTTCTTCAACCCAATTTGCGACGGTTTTGAACATCTCTTCGGCAACTGGAATATTTACTTGAAAGAAGCTACCAAGTGGAACGCGTACCTCAAATTCGTTAATTTGTTCAACAAGCCAAGGATAGCTTTCGGGAGCTTTGCCGAAAAATGCGTGCGCATCGCCTTTGGTTGTAGAACGAATCGTGCAGGAAAGCGGTTTTTTACGAGTCGCATTTTTCTTCCCCCACTTCATTTTGTTCAGTTTTGGAAGTGTCTTGTTGATTTCTTCTTTTACCAGTTCACAGCGACGAATTCCGTTAATCGATTTGTTGTCTTCGCCGACAAAACCGTAATCAAGGTAATCTTCGGTCAAACGAACTGGATGAAGGTTGATTTTGTTTCGGTAGTTGTATTTTTGCGGACTTTCGACAATTGGAAGCTGTTCAGTTTCAGAAATGTCCAGTTTACCGATTCTTGTCAGTTGATCAACAAGTTGCTTCTGTTTGATCTCCAGCTGCTTCTCGTAACAGATGTGTTCGTACTGACTGATTGGCGAAACGCCGTAATCTTTGCTTTTCGGTTCAATACGACAATCGGCTGGTTCCAAAACTTCATCAATTACCGCTTCGGCAAAGCGTTTTTTTACTTTGCGAATCTTTACACGCAATTTGTCGCCCGGCGCAGAGTAGGGGACAAAGATAGTTTGCCCGTTGTCAGCAATACCGACACCATTTCCACCAAATGCGATGTCTTTTATCGTTATGATAATGTTTTGTCCAACATAAAGTTTGTTAGAATCAGAACTCATATATTATACTCAATTTTGAAAATATTTTTGTTTTGTAAACTTTTCAGTCTCAGGATGATTTCGGCGGTAAGGTAGCACGATATTTATTTTTTACAGATAGGATGTGATATTTTCGTATAGAAGTTCAAACAAACCTAATTAGATTAACGCATATTTGAATTTAAAATCTGGAGTGTTTCGATGTCTCGAAAAATTATAAAAATTAGTCTGATTGTTTTAGCTGTGTTTTTCCTGATTGTATACCTTGTGGTACTTTTTGGTTTAGCACCAATTGTGAACAAGGTGACAAGTAAGTTTGCCCCTGAAATCTTAGGTTGTGAAGTTAATATTGACGATGTGGATGTATATCCAGCGTTCAATGGATGCACAGTTCAGGGAATTATTGTCGGTAATCCGGAAGGTTTTAATACTGAAACGGCATTTATTCTTGATGAAGTGACGGTTCAGGTGCAGCTGACTTCTTTGACGTCTGATACCATCGTGGTTAAGAATGTGATTGTTGATGGAGCGAGAGTGACCTATGAGCAGGACTTGAACACTGCAAACCTTTTTACAATTCAGAAAAATATCGAAGAGTATGTAAAAAAACTGTCTGAGGGGAAAGTTGTTGATGAAACCCCTGAAGAAGATACGGTTGCTGAGGAGCTTACTGAGGGTTCAAAAAAGCTTGTTATCGAGAACTTCGAATTTAAAAATGCCAAAGTTGACTTTAGTGCTGTTATTATGGGCGGTAAGTCTATGACATTACCAATTCCAGATATTCAGTTAAAAGATATTGGTAAGGATGAAGATGGTGGAGCGAGTGTTTCTGACATCATACGTGAAATTTTCAACGAGATTGTAAAGTCATGTACAAATGTAGTTTCAGGTGTCGGTAGAGGACTTAAAAAAGCAGGCGGAGCTGTGATTGGAGGGGCTAAAGATTTGGGATCTGGCACGGTTAATGTAATAAAAGATGCTGGAAGTATTTTCGGTCTCGGCGGTTCAAAAGAGGAAAAAAAGGACGACGAAAAGTAATTACTTTACGAATTCGTTTATAAGACGATAAAGTTCATTAATCCTCAAGCGTTGATCTTGGGGATTTTTTGTTTCTACTACAAGGCGAAGTAGAGATTCGGTGTTTGAATGGCGCAGGTTAAACCACCAATCAGGAAAGGTTATGGTCAAACCATCAAGGTAGTCGTGCTCCCCATCTTGGTATTTTGCTTCGAGGCAGTTAATGAGCGAGTCGATTCCATCAAGTTCAATATTGATTTCTCCACTATGCGAATAGCGCTGGAACTCTTCAGCAACTTCACTGAACTTCTTATTCTGCTTTTGTAAAATGTTACAGATATAAATTAGGGCGAGTGCCTGCGATTCGGAGAAGTAGTTTTCTTTGAAATAGTAATGACCGGAAAGTTCAAAACCGAAAACTGAATCAGTTTCACGCATTTTATTCTTGATGACTGCGTGTCCGACTGGAACACGTTCGGCTGTTCCACCAGCTTCAGAAATCAGTTCATCCACAGAGTGTGAACATCTGACGCCGTAGACAACTTTCTTCTCGGAACCGGAAGTGATAATTTCCTTCGCAATCATTGCCCCGGTAATATCCATACCGATGATATTGCCGTTTTCATCCACAAAGCCGGCACGATCAGCATCGCCATCGTAGGCCACTCCAAAGTCGGCACCTTCTTCAACCACCGTGTAACAAAGCTCTTCAAGAGTACTTTTCTTTAGTGGGTTAGCTTCGTGTTTTGGGTAACTGCCATCAGAAATATCATTTAGTGGAATTATGTCAAAATAGTGCTTTACCGCTTCAAGCTCTTTTATCCCCATGGCGTTGGCGTAATCAACGACGATTTTGGGACGCTTTTTGAATGTGATAAATTTTTCGAGGTGTTTTCGGTATTGCGGGATTATTGTGGAAACTTCTGTAACTTTTTTTGGGGGATAGTCGATTGTATTGAGTTGTTTGACAATTTCCTGAATCTTATCGAGACCTTGGTTTTGCGAAATTGGTTTGGTATTTTTCCCGCAAATCTTAAAGCCATTCCAGTCTTTTGTGTTGTGAGATGCCGTAATCATGACACTGAAATCACTTTGCAGATAGCCGTTGGCAAAATAGTTCATCGGGGTTGAACAGAGCCCGATATTGATTACTTTGCTTCCTCCGTAATTGAGCCCGCAACAAAGAGCCTGAAACAGTTTCGGCGAACTTATACGATTATCATGACCTATTACAGCAGTTCCTTTGTTGAAATAAATTGCCAGCGCATGACCGAGTTTTTCGGCGAACGTTTCGGTTAGTTCTGTGCCGTAAATCCCTCGTATGTCGTATTTTTTGAAGATTGTCAAGTTTGACCTCTTAAAGTGTGAAGTGGTTTCAGTCAGAATGATTTTAGTTAAGATTTAACTATTTTCAATAACTCTTATTCAAAAGAGCAATAATTCATTTAAATTTAGCCGTTGAATAAAATAAAAGTTTACATAAAAGAGGACATAAAATGTTGAAATTAGGGGTCAATATTGACCATGTAGCTACAGTAAGACAGGCTCGTCTGGGAATAGAACCTTCACCTATGAAAGCGGCTGATGAATGTGAAAAGGCAGGCTGCTTTGGAATCACCGCTCATTTGCGTGAAGATCGGCGCCATATTATCGATTCTGATATTGTTGCTTTGGCAAAGCAGGTGGAAAACCTGAACATGGAAATGGCTGTAACCGATGAAATGGTTGATATTGCATTAGCGAACAAGCCAAATAGTGTTTGTCTTGTTCCTGAAAAGCGCGAAGAGCTGACAACAGAAGGTGGCTTAGATGTAATTGGTATCAAAGATAAGCTTTCGACTGCAATTTCCCGCTTTCAGGAAAATGGTATTTTGGTTAGTCTTTTTATCGACCCGGAAGAAGATCAGATTCGAATGGCGGCTGAACTTGGTGCAGAATACATCGAACTTCATACTGGAACATTTGCAAATGCCGACGGCGAAGAGCAATTGACTGAACTCGACCGATTGATTGAAGGTGCAAAGCTTGCTCATAATCTGGGAATTAAGGTAAATGCCGGACATGGAATTGATTACGTAAATATTGAATTGATCAAAAAAATTCCGCATTTGGTGGAACTTAATATTGGGCACAGTATTGTTTCTCGATCAATTTTTGTCGGAATGAGGCAGGCTGTAAAAGAGATGATCGATTTAATGGCTGATTATACAGGTTAGTAGGTAATTTTATGGGATTTTTTGACGCACATTCACACACTCCTGGGCTAAGCTATTGCTGTTCTCCGGAAGTCACAATTCAGCACTACGCAGATGCCATTGATGCAAATAGCTGGCTGGATGGTGTGGTGATTACAAATCATGGATTTTCGTCATATTTCCCCCCTGAAATTACTAAAACTTGGAAGTTTATGCGTGAACCTGAACTTTTCGACGAGTATGAAGATTTCGGGAATGAGCGCATAATGGATTTTGTCGGTCAGTTGGCCACATTTTGTAATCCTAATCTGGTGATGGGGATGGAAGTTGAGATGCTTTCAAATGGTCAGTTTACGTTGTCTGACAAAATTGCCTATTTTATTGATGTGAAAATCGGAAGCCTTCACTGGGGACCTACTGAACTTGTTGATAGAAGCCATCCTTCAACCGTTTGGGATTATGTACTTTCGTATTATGAGAGAATGCTTCGCAAAGGTGTGGATGTTATTGCTCATCCATTTCGCTGGCCTTTGAAAAATCTGAAGATTTCGCCGGATGCATCTATTATTCAAGACTTCGTAAGTTTACTGAAAAAATACAACACTGCTGCTGAAATTAACGGTCGTTTTCGTAATGCAAACGATGAATTCCTTTTGCAGGAAATGATGGGGGAAGGTGTTAAAATTGCCTTTTCTTCAGACGCACATCGCCCGGAAAACGTTGGCGACTTTAGTTATCATTTCGAACTTTTAGAGAAACTTGGACTGACTCTCGATGATATCGATTTTTGGCGTCCAAATGCAACTTATTAAAATGAGATATAATTTATGATTTCACTTCTTACTGGAAAAGTTGTAGAACTTGAATTTCCACGTGCTGTAATCGATGTAAATGGCGTCGGTTACGAAGTTTTTATTCCTATGAGTACTTACGACTCTTTACCTCACAACGGACAGGTGTCATTGAAAATCCTTACCGTGGTTCGTGAAGATGCCATTACACTTTACGGTTTTGCAACAAAAGAGGAAAAAAGCCTTTTTCTTCTACTCAACACTGTATCTGGAATCGGCCCGAAACTTTCGCTAAATATTTTGAGTGCTTTGCCAGTTTCACACATTTGCACGTTGATTGCCGAAAGTAATATCGTTGCACTTTCAAAAATTAATGGGCTTGGAAAGAAAACTGCTGAACGACTAAGTGTAGAACTTCGTGAAAAAGTGGGGAATATTTACATTTCAGGTGAAGAACCTGTTGCTTCATTAAACCTTGAAAGCAAGTTAAGTAAAGACGCAGAAGATGCTATTTCGGCGCTTTCAACACTTGGTTACAAAGACACCGTGGCAAGAAAAGCGGTAGTTAAAGTAATGACGAAAATGGATGAAAGTGAGCAAGTTGTTGAAAACCTGATTCGTAAATCGTTACAACTTCTTAACTCGTAAAAGTTTCAGGTTAGCAAGTTTAAGGCTTTATGTTGGCAGGTTTCAGGTTGACATTTGCATGTTGTAGGATGCGAACCTGTGTGTTCGCCCTGAGAAAGTTGCAGATTGACTCCTTTATCTTTTTACGCGCTTTTGGGTCATACAAAAGGCACCGACGATAAAAACTAATAGGTTTATATAAAAGAGCAGTGGGTTGCGAAACCAGTTGCTCTTTTTCATTTTTGGGTAAACAAACTTCGTTCCGCTTACTCTCTCAATGAATTCTATGTCTGCGCTATACTTTTCCAGCGGTAGATGATTTGCTTTGTTTGGTAGAATAAAAGCGATAGATCCTTTTTTCTCACAGCTTAAGATTTTGTAGAATGCAGTTGGAATAGGAACTTTTGAATTTGCCAATTTAACTTCGTAGTCGAAAAGTGTTCCAGTGACGATTTTCAATTCAGTTTCATTCCAACCACGAATTTTTTCCTCTAAACTGAGCCAACTGCCTCTGTTAAACTCCGGTTTCTGCGGCGTAATATTAGTCATCAGAAATGTAGATTGAAGTGCTTCCTTAGAAAAGTTTAAATCGCCTGCTGGAACTAAATGTCCTCTATCAAAACCACTTTTTGCATAGTCTTTTGACTCGTAAGAGTTAACCCGTTCGTCTGTAAGATATTTATTTCCTTTTCTTGAAAACTCTTTTTCTGAACTTATCAGACTGTGCTTTGTCCAAACTGTCGTTCTTAACTCATTATCCCAACCGACAGAATAGTAATCATTTTCGAGAACTGTCGGCTCTGCAAAAACGATTGATGTGATAACTGAAATAAATGTGAAAAGTTTAAGCATAATCTTTCTCCGTGCATTGAAGAAAGATAGCGTCTATAAAATCTTATACAATAAAAAAGGTCGCCGTGGGTGGCGACCTTGTGAACTTTTATTTGTTTTTAAAGCTTTTAAGTTTCTCTTTCAGTTTCTTTCTGAAATTAACAAGCTTCTCTTTTTGCTCCGGCTTCCGGGCAAGATTTGTGAACTGTAATGGATCATTGATCATATCGTACAACTCTTCTTCGCCATCCGGGTATTGCATGTAAGCCCAGTTTTTAGTTCTCAGCGCATTGTTGCCTCCATTCCAGCTGTAGGCTGCATCACGAACTTTTTTATTGATATTTTTCGTTAGAAGAGGTGCTAGACTTTTACCATGGACAGCCGCCGGTTTCGGCAAGCCTGCCAGATCCGAAAGGGTAGGGTAAAGATCTACAAGTTCTACAATCGATTCACTTTCTCCCTTCAGACCACCCGGAACTGAAATAATCAAAGGAACTCGACTGACTTCTTCGTGAAGAGCATACTTTTCCCAAAGGCCATGCTCTCCAAGGTGATAACCGTGGTCACTAAGGAATACAATCGCGGTTTCGTCACGGATTCCAAGTTCATCCAACTCTTTCATCACACGACCCAGCTGGTCATCCATAAAAGTAACAGACGCGTAGTAAGCACGCCACATACGTTTCTGATTATCAATGTACTTATCGATTCCAGATTTTGTACCTAGAGTACCTGCACGCCCTTTCACTGGAATGTCATCCAAATCGTTTTCGACAGTTTTAGGAAGTTTGATTTTATCTAGCGGATACATATCGAAATATTTCTTCGGTGCAACCATAGGGTAGTGAGGACGTACAAATCCTAAACCGATAAAGAAAGGTTTGTCTTGGCTTTTACGCATCATTTCAATGGCTTTGTCGGCAGCTTTGTAATCCGGCTGGTCAGATCCGTCACCTTCAGATTCCACAGATACAAACATTCTCCATCTTGTCCCAGTAGACTGACGGTTTTCCATATCATCGGCGTCTTTGAAATCATTCTTGTTCAAAAGAGCGTATTTACCGGGTGTATGAGCTTCAAGACCTTTAGCGTTGTACTTCTCAACCCATGATGCAGGATGATCATGTCCATCGGTTCCAGCGACTGTATCCCCTGGAACACGCATGTGGTAAACTTTACCGGAACGTGCGGTGTAGTAACCGTTATTTTTAAAGTGCTCAGCGACACTTACATGATCTTTCAGGTTCGCTTTATAACGTCCCATCATGAAAGATGCACGGGATGGCGCACACCAAACTGCATTACAGTATGCACGTGTAAAAACTACACCGTCTTTGGCCAATGCATCGATATTAGGAGTTTGGACCAAATCCTCGCCGTAGCAGCTGAGTGTAGTTTTCAGGTCGTCTGCCACAATAAAAAGAACATTTTTAACTTTGGTTTGTTCTTCAGCAAAACTGTAGCTTGATACGGCTGTCATTGCCGCAAGTGAAATCATAGACAAATTCGTTTTCATAAAACTCTCCACACATTATTTTTTCTGATGCAGATAATTTATGTGCGTACGTTAGATTTTGTATAGCAGTAAATTTGTTAAAAGTTAGGAAAAACGCTTATGTCCTTCCTGTAAAACAAAAAAGGCGCGAAGTCAAAAACTCCACGCCTGAATTTAAGTATTAGTTATCTCTAGTAACTTTCTAGTACGGTATTTTCAAGAATTTCAAAACGACCCGTATCTTTAGGACGTTTCATAATTGTCATAATTTTTTGTTGACCCATAATTTTAAACCATGAATCATTTCTGATATCTGATTCTCCAAGAAGTTCAAGTTTTACATACCCATTAAGGCGAGGGTCATCATCATCACCTTGTGCAATATCATCAAGAATCTGAGATTGTACAGACGACATATATGTCAATTTTTGATAAGTCGATACATAGCGATACAGGTTGAAGTTAATTTTGACCTGATCAGCAAGTTTACCTATCAACTCTTCAGCATAGAAATCTGCCTTCTCCTTGTCATAGCCACCTTTATAGTTTAGCTTATTTTTACCAGGGTTATCGTACATCACGCACCAAATACCTTCTTTATCCCCTATTTGTGAGGCGAGGTGGTCTTTGACGTAACCAGCCTTCTTAGGTTTTATTCCCTCATCACCACCTTTTTTTATTGCCGTGAGCAATGCGTTTTTATCAGTGCCAGTAAGCGAAGAAGGCACAGGATAGACCTTGGAACTTACGCCGGTAAAAGTGGAGTTCATTGTTGCTTGGTTATTTTCAAATATATGTTTAAAAATAAAATCCCAATATTTCTTATTTGGATTAAAAATATTTATGCATGGGTAAGTTTCAATCTGCTCTGTTAGCTTTATTTGATTCAGCAGTGCTGCATCTCCCATTGCGTATTTGCCAGTATATTCATAGCTTGGGTTCTCCCATGCCATATTATTATTTAATTGGGAACCCCCCGCTATTTTCCCATATTGCCCCGCTACTTTTCCCCCTTGCTTTTCCCCCTGACCTACTTTACAGGATGACTTAAGGTTGATTGTTCGCCATGGCTCTCCACGATGAATACAACCTAGCTCCCATAGGGTTGTAATTTGGGCATTTCGAATAAATCCTGTAGAAGGTTTGAATGGGTTTGACTCATTATCAATTAAGTTCTCTGAGTCTGGGTAAAAATCGTTAGAGATGGTAATCTCGGAAAATGACTCGCCGTCACCCTGTACCCAGTTACTGTCGTGGGTTTTAGCGTAAAGGTTTCGATGCTGGACCTCTCCTGCAAAGTTTAGATAGTTATTACAGCGTGGATCTCTAAATTCAACGAGAAAACTATGTGGGGCACCTTCTCTCAGGTTCTTGAGCTCTCCCTTGCCAAAGCCCTTTAATAAGGTCACATCAGACAACGCTCCACTTGTTTGCACTTCCACCACAAGCTTATCGAATTTAAGGATGTCTAAGTTTTTAAACTCTGTATCAATCAACTCAGTTGATTTTACCTCCACTATCTGGGTCGAATTTTGGCTGCATGAGGTCAATTCTGTCGAGCTGGTAATGACCGTTTCTGCATCTTGTAATATGGCTTTGAAAGATACATCGGCACTGAGTTCTTTATTGTAGATGTTGGCTAGTTGAACTTTTGCCTTAACTTCCTTAATCTTGAAAAGGGTCTTACTTTGGGTACCATCAGCATCTATGCTTGGAGTAAATTTTACGGTGATATTTACTCCAGCAATATACGGAGTCTCTTCCAAACCACAGTATTCAATTTTATCAGTTGTCTCAATATCAGTGTAATCTGTTAGTGCCCTAGAGTCAGAATCACTATAATCTATGAGATTCGCTGCGACTTGCTTTTGTAACTGCTTACTATATTGGGCATTTTTATTATCAAGTGAACCTGATATATGCGCTAACCAAGGTATGAAGTCAACATTTTTGTTGATATAAATGTTGTTTTTATTATTATTTTTTTCACGATCAATGACCTGTTCAAGAACAGCTGCTGCCTGCTGTCCATCACCTTTACGGAATTTTGAAGTATCAAAAAAATCATATTGCTGTTGGTAGGTTTCAGGAGCTTGTATCAGTGTTTCAACATTCTTTTCTTTTGTTAAGTTACCGACAAAGTAGCGGTGTATAAAGCGTCTTTCGGTCCAATCATTATTTAAGTTTTTAGGGATGTAGTGCATAAACTCTCCCGTGGGGAAAGAGTAAGGGGTAAATAAGTTATATGCATCTCTGGCATTTCGTTCTTCTGCTGGTTTTGGATATTTATGGTCTTTGGCAAATAACCCTTCGTTCCAGATATGACGCCATGATTCCCAAAAACGTGGTTCCCCATTTAGTTCGGGTAAATCTGATAACCCTTTACTGAGAGCTCCTTTGTCCAGATTTAATTTGTCAAACATGGTCTCTATATCGTAGAAATTTGAGTGCAATAGATCATGATCTCTATTATAAAGGATTCCGTTTAAGTCGAACTTGATTGATTCATCTACCATAAAATACATATATCGTCCAGTGATAAATGTATTCTGCGATGCAATATTCCCGGCAATTCTATCACGCCCTGTTTGAACTTCATCTTGCAGTGCTATTTTTGAATTGTCCAGGTCAGTGTCGGAGTTTCTACCGAAATCATTCCACCATGCAAGGTTGTTTTTTCCATTTGCGCTTAGAGAGGTAGAATATATGTCATCAACTTCAGGAGTTGCTGTAAATCCCAGATTGAAAGCAATTGCTTGTCCATCTTTTTTGTCTTCGAATTTACTTATTCCACCTCTACTCCAGTCTGGGTTTCCGTCATGGATTATTTTATCAGATGTATAGTCATAAGCTAAAGGCCAGTCTTCAGTATTTTTACCTGCGGATTTAAGCTGTTGTATTTTGGATGCTTTTTCACCCCCTGCCTGAAGGGGGAACAGGGTTAGGACATTGCTATCTGCTGAGAACCTTTTGGTTGCTGCATCATCGACATGAAAACTTGATACCATAAGGTCTATTCGGGCAGTAAAGATAAAACTTACCACTATTACTAAAAGCAGGCTTAACATCCCAAGGGAAATTAAAAGAGCAATCCCTTTTTCATTTTTACTATTGAATGTCATAGTTTCTCGGTCCTTGTTTTATAAAAATTCTCTTGAAAAATGTTTTCTTTGTTTTAATCGGGTTACTCGCAGCCTCCGTTTGTGGGTCAAAGAGAGTGACTTCAACATCTACACTTGTGGGGAGGTTGTTATAGTTGCGCATGACGGCAATTATCGCCTCGTCCATTATCACTACTCTGCCTCCACACATTGGGTTGTCATTACCCCCCTTAGTCTTAGGAGTTCCTGCTGTTACATAGTTTTGGGTTGTAGGCGTGGGCATTCGAGCTGCACATTGTATATCCAATACACCTTTTGCTATTGGATAGAAATTTGAACCGCTATCTTTCCATTTACTTGAGCTTTGCCCTGCTAATTCACCATAAAAATTCCACTTTGATGATCTGTTTGTGGTTACTGATCTTTTAAAAAATCTTACGGGTTCTCCACTAAGGTCTGTGACTTCTTCTCTATGTATTGTTTGTGAGTCTACTTTGTAGGTGATTTCAGCCAGTGTGGAACTGTTGTCTGCTGCATCATTCGCCAGCGTGGCAACCATTAAGGGAAAAGGCCCATTTCCCTTTGAATCATTTATCATGGCAAAAGGTATCTCTCTTTTGAACTCCTTTGATGCAACCGCATGTCGTAAGTCATTTTCTATAGTATCAAAAATCAGTTGTGCATTAGCCTGTACTCTTGATATTCCCTCTGTAATTTTTTTTACACTTTGAGCTTGGACGAAGAAGTTCATCAATATAACCATAATTATGGAGAAAATAGCAAGAGACGCAATAAGCTCAATCACCGTAAATTTTTTAGTAAACATAGTACTCAAACTCCCTACTATTTCTTTTTTCTATAGCCGCTTCGGCAGGCCACTCAATTCGAATTACTAGTCCGCATGAGTCTTTGTCTGTTATAGAGAGCTGCGTCCCTGAATAAGACCTCATGCCTATTTTAGGTGAAACTACAACAGTTGCGATGCAGTCAAATTCGACAATATTTTCGTTATCAACTTCAGTTGTCCACTTCATGTAGTGGCACTTGGACCATGTGTCTTTCTCTACGTCCATATTGCTATTGACGGCATTTTGAGCTCCAGTTGGGTTGGCATGCCCACTTTTTCTTAGCTCAAAGTTGCTAGGGAAATTTCTATCTTGTTTTGGGTTGGGAATAAGTAGCTCCCCATTTTCAAAATCATATTCTTCAAATTCCTGAGGCTCAGGTAGCCCCATTTCCCAAACTGTTTTTGTTTTAGTTCCTGCTATTTGACGCATATTCATTTCAGTTGCAGTGATGTAGCCTGTTTCAAAACCAAAAGAACGCATTTTACTGGCATAGTTAGCTTCTTTAGCTACATAAATAGAAAGGTCGAATCGTTCGCATTCTGCTTTGGTGTAATTGGCCATGGTTTCTGCGGCTAGACTGACGTAGAAGTTGTCCTGCGCTTTTCGGTGGGTTTTTAGCCCGATGGATAGGAGAGAAATTACTGAGAGAAAGCCGATTGATATCACGGCCATCGCTAAGAGTATCTCTATCATGTTGAAGTTTCGTCTGTTCATTTTTGTCCCCGTTATAGATGTTGTCACAACTTGTTCTGTTGTGTTCAAAACTTTGCCCTAAGTCTTGAATCATCTCTTTAAAAATTAAAACGACTTCTTCAAATAAACTTATCGCATTTGTAAACCGGAGTTTAAAAATGTGATGTAATTTATGATTGAAGATTATTATTTTTGCCCGAAAATGTATGTTCTTGTTCGGGGGCTGTCAATGACAAATGAGCAACAAATGCTAGGAGTTATTTCATTACAGGGATTTTGTAATGAAACTGTAAGAATTGTGCAACTCTTTTGAAAACAAATTGCATTGGTTAAACACAAAAAAGGGAACCTTTCGGCTCCCTTTAAAACTTAATGTTTTTTAGATTTTTTCTTCTTCGGTTTCTTTTCGCGCTTTGGTGGTAGACGGTGAATGATTCCGGTTTCGCGAACATGTTGCAGTTTGTCTTTCAGTTGTGACTGAAACTGCTCGATTACGGCTTTGTATTCAGGCTTTGCCGCAAGGTTGGTATACTGCTTTGGATCTTTTTTCATATCGTAAAGCTGCATGCCCAGTGACGCGTCTTCACCATGTTGAATAAATGACCACTTTTCTGTGCGTAACAAGAAACCTTTGTTGTTTACACAGAACGCGGCATCACGAACTTTCTTCGATGGATCGTTTAACAATTTGGTGATGTTTTTACCTTGAACATGTTTCGGCACTTCAAGACCGCAAAGTGAGGCGACTGTCGGATAAAGGTCTACGAGTTCGACAAATGAGTTACAACGCCCCGGCTTTTGACCTGGTACTTTGATAATCAGCGGCACTTGCGATGATTCATCCATCAAACCGACCTTTGACCAGAAGTCATGCTCGCCAAGATGATAACCATGATCACTTGTAAAGATGACAATAGTGTTATCTTCCAAACCCTCTTTTTTCAACACGTCAAGCACTTTTCCAACTTGAGTATCCATATAAGTCACAGAAGCGTAGTAGCCGGAAACTACTTTTTTCTGTTGCTCAATACTCATTTTGGTTCCTTGAGAAGTCTTGTAATTGATTCCGGGTTTTGGAATATCAGCCTGATCATTTTCAACTTTCTCCGGTAGAACCATCGATTTGAATGGGAACTGTTCGAAATATTTTTTAGGTGCTACAAATGGCACATGCGGACGAACAAATCCGACAGCAAGAAAGAACTTTTCATCTTTCAGCTCTTTCAACAGTTCGCATGCTTTTTTTGCAGTTTTTCCGTCAGAATGGAAAAGGTCACCACCATCGGCTTTCACATTGATGAATGCAGTTCCTCCACCCATTCCCTTGTGCACTTTAGTACCATCTGGATTACCCGAAAGTAGTTCGGCCTCTCCGGCACAGTCTGCTTCAGGTCCTTTGCTGTTGAACTTCTGAGTCCAAGATGCCGGATCGTCGGCCCCGTCAGTACCTTTATAAATATCTCCGGGAACACCCATGTGGTAAATTTTGCTTACACGTGTCGCATTATAGCCGTTATTTTTGAAGTGCTGACTCCATGTCGGCGTGTCAGGTCCGACATTCTTACGACCGCTGTTATATCCGAAGTTACGAGTGGCGTGCGGGTAATAACTGTACATGAAAGATGCACGTGAAGGACCGCAGACCGGAAACTGGCAGTAAGCCTGAGTGAAAACTGTACCTTCTTCGGCAATTCTTTCTACATTCGGTGTTGGACAGGCCTTGTTATCGTAAGTAGAAATTGCTGTCGCTGTCAGGTCATCGGCGATAATAAAAAGGACATTGTAATCTTTTTGTTGAATTTTGTCAGCCGCAAAAAGTCCTGCGCCTGACATTAAAATTGAAGATGCTACAAATTTGTTCATTATTTTTTACCCTTCTTTTTCTTATTCTTACCTTTGCTTTTGTTCTTTTTATACTCTTCAGCAAGTTTATCATATTTATGAATTTTCAGCCCTTCTATCGGCATTTCTTTAATCTTTGCCTGGAGCTTTACTTTGATAGTTTTTTGTTCTTCTGAAAGCTTTTCGACCTCTAAAGGAGTCTCTTCCATTACATCGTTTTTGATATCGAAGAAGCGTCCGTCTGCGTACAATTTATAACGTTCGGTTCTAGCAAAAATACCTGCAACCTTGCTATTTCCTTTGAAGTATGACACGTAGGCGATGTTGTCGTGATTCGACTTTTCGCCTTTGATGGAAGAAAGAAAACTTTCACCGTCAAAAACTACATCTTTCGGAAGTTCTGCTTTTCCGGCATCAGCAATGGTCGGAAGAATGTCTGAGAAATCGATTACGTCATTGCTGACTTTTCCTTTTGCACCTGACTTCGGCCAGTAACTGATGAACGGTACACGTGTCCCTGCATCCGTCATCTTTCCTTTACCACCGCGAATTGTTTCACCATTCAGCTTTGAATAGATCTTTGTGTTGGTTCCATTGTCACCGGTAAACATAATCAACGTGTTATCGGCGATACCGTTTTTCTCAAGGTTTTTGACGAGTTTACCCATCAAGAAATCCATGTATTCCATCATATCTTCGAAGTTCTTTTGATTATCTTTACACTTTCTGTCTTCAGAGTGAGGAGTTGGAACAAAAGGATCGTGTACTAGAATCATCGGGTAGTAGATAAAGAACGGCTTATCTTTTTTACGATCGATAAAGTCTGTCACTTTGTTGAAAAGCACATCCGGACCATAGATGTCATTTCCAAACTGTTTCGTTTCGCCATTCAGGTTAAGCAATGGAGCCCAAAAACGTCCACCAAGAGATTCCACCTGCCATAGGTAGTACTCGTCAAAACCGGATTTGCTAGGGTGCATTCCTGTTTTGTTCAGATAGTGACTTTGATTGTAGTGACCGAAAAGCTGCCATTTACCAGCAAGACAAGTTTCATAGCCTGCATCTGACATCACATGACCGAAGGTTTTCTCCTCTCCATTTAACACGCGGAATGCCGAGTAGTTTCGTGTGTTAGTCTGGCCTGTCATAATTTTATTACGAGTCGGTGTACAAAGTGGGTTTGAGTAGGCGTGAGTGAAAATAACACCCTGTTCCGCCATCTTGTCTAAATTAGGAGTTTTATACTGTTTACTGCCGCTGAAACCAAAGCACTCGTAGCCGACATCGTCAGCCATAATCATAATTACATTTGGTTTTTCTGTTTGAGCTGTTACCACGGTCGTTAGAGCGGTTGCGCAAATTGCCGCTGATTTTGTGAAAATGGACATAAGCTTTTTCTCTTTTTAATTATTTAGTTCAATGTGTACTTACTTATACTCCATTAAGGAATTCCTCTTAACAGCAATATCAAGATATTCTTAGCGAATATTTACTGAAATAAAAAAGGGGCTCACTTAGCGATGGTGACTAATTGAACCCCTTCAGGGAGAAGAAATATGTAAAGTTTTAACTTGTTTATCAGCTTAATTTGTTCATATATACAATGCGAGATTTTGCCGTATAACAGATTTTTGTGAAAAAATGATAAAAAATGTTTATTTTGAATAAACTTTCTTCTTCAGTGATATAAAAATACTTTTTTTTTATGAAGTGGTGTCACTTTTGTGATGTTGAATTGTTTACATATATAGAGAACATAGAAAAAGGAGATATTGATGAAAAAAATTACTACAGCTGTCGCATGTTTCAGTACTATTGCGTCAATTTCAGCTCAGGACAAAAAGCCGAACGTCCTGCTAATTCTTGCCGATGACCTTGGTTACAATGATTTGGGTTATCAGGGTTCAAAGCATATTAAAACCCCACATTTAGACAAATTGGCTGCGCAAAGTGTTCGTTTTACCGATGCACATGTGACTTCACCGGTTTGCAGTCCTTCACGTGCAGGTTTAATGACAGGTCGCTACCAGCAACGCTTTGGACACGAAGGAAACTGCCCGAGACGTCCAGACGGTATGGATGTAAATGAGAAAACTATGGCGCAGGCATTGAAAAAGCAGGGCTACAAAACTGCGCTTTTCGGGAAATGGCACCTTGGAGATGAAAAACACCAGTATCCGAATGTTCGTGGTTTTGACGAATTCTGGGGACTGCGTGAAGGAAGTCGTAATTACTTTTTCAACAAAAAGAGTGACTTAAAAAAAGATAATCCAAAAGCAATTGAACACAATGGAAAAGCGGTTGAATGGAGTGGACATTTGACGGATCGCCTTACCGATAAAACTATTGAATACATTGATGCCAATAAAGAAAATCCGTTCTTTATTTTCCTCTCTTATACTGCACCGCATGGACCACTTCAGTCAGCCAAAGAAGATCTGAAAGCTTTAGGTACAAAAGACAACTATGCCGGATTGGTCTACGGAATGGATCGCAATATTGGCAGAGTGATTAAAAATCTTGAAGACAACAAGCTGATGGATAACACAATCATCTGGTTTCTTAGTGACAATGGAGGAACTGTTAAACAGGCGTCGAATCTTCCTCTTGGCGGAAAAAAAGGCACTGAGTTCGAAGGCGGACATCGCGTGCCGATGCTGATGTATTGGAAAGGCAAAGTTCCAGCTGGAAAAGATTATGATGAATTAGTTTCATCTATGGATATCTATGCAACTTCTGTAAAAGCAGCAGGAGGAACTCTGAAGCAGGAACGTCCGCTTGACGGAAAAGATCTAACTCCATTTATAAACAATGAGGCCAAAGGAATTCCACACAAAGCGCTTTATTTCCGTAAATTGGAGTGTGCATCTCTACGTTATGGTGACTGGAAAATGATCCGTGTGGATAAACTGGGTTACGGACTTTATGATCTGAAAAAAGATATTGGTGAAAACAAAAACCTCGCTAAAGAAATGCCTGAAAAACTAGCAGAAATGAAAGCGATGCTTAAAAAGTGGGAACAGGATAAAATGAAACCGCTTTGGAGTGAAGGGGTGAAATGGGAGAAAGTTCGCCACAAAGATCACAAAATAAAATTTGAAACTGGAGTCCTTCCAGGTTTTAACTAGAACCTGAGTCCGTGATGGATTCAGGTAAAATATTTCCCCGAACTGCACCTAAATTAAGGAGAGAGTATGAAGGTCGCAACTACGTTAGGATCAGCTTTTATGCTGACGAGTCTTATGGCTCAACAGAAACCGAATATTATTTACATTTTGGCGGATGATGCCGGAATTGGAGACTTCGGCTGTTATGGACAGAAAAAGATAAAAACGCCGAATGTGGATAAACTTTGTGCCGAAGGTATGAAGTTTACCCAACACTATTCTGGAAGTACAGTTTGCGGACCTTCGCGAAGCTGCCTTATGACGGGACAGCATGTGGGAAATACAAGAGTTCGTGGAAATGGCGGTTTTTCCCTTCACGACGAAGATATTACGGTCGCAGAAGTCCTGAAAGATGCCGGATATACCACCGGGACAATAGGCAAATGGGGACTTGGCGAAGTCAAAGCCTACGGCGGCAAAAAGGGCACAGAAGATAAAGCTCCCGGCGCCCCGTGGAAACAGGGTTTTGACTTCTTTTATGGTTATTTAAACCATTCAAATGCCCACCGTTATTATCCTAATTACATCTGGCGAAATGACAAAAAAGTCCTTTTCCCCGACAATGCAAAAAAGCGCACCGACTATATTCACGACCACTTTACCAAAGAAGCGGTTGGATTTATTGAAGACAATAAAGACAAACCATTTTTTCTTTACCTTGCCTATACCACGCCGCATGTCGATTTGGACGTGCCGGAAGACTCTATGGAACCCTATTACGATATGTTCAAACCGGAAAAACCACGAGGTGGTGGCGGTTACAGAAAGCATAAGACTCCGCACTCCTGTTTCGCCGGAATGATTTCCCGAATGGATCGTGATGTCGGTTCAATTATTGATACTTTGAAAAAGTTAAAGATCGATAAAAACACCTTAGTCATCTTTACCAGTGACAACGGTGCGACAAACGCCGGCGGCGCAGACCCGAACTTCTTTGATAGCAACAGTATTTACCGTGGTGTAAAACGTGACCTTTACGAAGGCGGCGTACGTGCCCCTCACATTGCATGGTGGCCGGGTAAAATCAAAGCTGGAACTGTAACTGACCATATTTCCACTCAATGGGACTTCATGGCGACTGCCGCAGAACTTGTCGGCGTAAAATGTCCGAAGCAGTCAGACGGAATCTCTTTTCTTCCCACTCTTCTTCAGAAAGGAAAGCAGGGCAAACATGCTCATCTGTACTGGGAGTTTTATGAGCAAGGTGGAAAACAGGCAGTAAGAAAAGGCAACTGGAAAGCCGTCCGTTTGAACGTATTGAAAAATCCAAAAGCAAAAATTCAGCTGTTTAACCTTTCAAAAGATGTGGAAGAGAAAAGTAATGTGGCTTCCAAATATCCAGAGGTCGCCGCAAAAATGACGCAGTTGATGGATTCAACCCGTTCAGAAAGTGACTACTTTAGCTTTGAGAAAGGCGGTGAGATGAAAACAAAAAAGGGTAAGAAGTCCAAAAAAGGTAAAAAGAAATGATTAGATCAATTTTAACAACAGGGCTGGTCAGTTCTGCTCTCCTAAATGCGGTAAGTGAAGACAGACCGAATATCTTGTGGATTACATCAGAGGACAACAGCGTCGATTACATTGGTTGTTATGGGAACGAAATGATCAACACGCCGAATATCGACA
>DDLT01000234.1 GCA_002340265.1 Lentisphaeria bacterium UBA2565
TGAAGCTTTGGAGTGCTGTGAGAATCACAGCTTTCAGTCATCATGTAACTCGAAGAACCCCGTGGCAATTTATCCGATTATGGTTCCATAATTGCATCTTTCGGTGTGGTTTTATGTCGTCATGGTTCAATAATTGCATTTTTCCGAATGGTTTTGTCCGATTATGGTTCCATGATTGCACTTTTCCAAACGTTTTGCCCGATTATGGTTCCATGATCGCATTTTTCCAAAAGTTGTGTCCGATTATGGTTCCATGATTGCATTTTTCCAAATGGTTTGGTGCCATCATGGTTCAACAGTTGCATTTTTCTAACCTTATCCCCAAAGACTTATAACTTTATTCTTTAACCAGCAACTAGGCAAGCAACGGGGCACTACTTCTCAAGAACGTTACCATCTTCATCTACTTTTATACTCTGCAAAGGTTTCAATAACCTAAATGGTAATACTTTTTGCTTTGGTTCATTATAGATAATTGTATTCCTAACTATCATACTTTTGTAAATAACCCACCTCTGCTTTACAATTTTTGAATCAAAAAGATACAAAAGATTGTTTACTTTTGTCATTTGAAAAGTTTTCTTATCTTTACCTAGTAAGAATTTTTTAACAAACCTATTTCTATTTTTAATGGAGTTAAAATAGAAGACAGATAAAGCATACCCCTGAAAAGCTTTAGAATTATCTACATATAAATCCAACTGTCGTGTTAAACCATACTTTCCGAGTTTCTCTTTTAGAACCTTTACATAATCAATCTTTATACCAAGTACTTTTTCTATCGGAATGTCTTTATAAACAAACCTTGTAGTTTCCTCCTTATCAACCTTATCATATAAATAGCTATGAGATACCTCCCAGCCTTCTGGGAGCAAACTCTCTACTGCATCCAAATCTATAATTGATTCATAAAGCTTTTGATCAGCATTTAAAGACTGAAGAAAAAACAAAAAAATAATGGCAATACATACTTTTGGCATCTTTACTCCTATTTTAATCATCAAACCTAAAACAACTTTATGATGTCGTTTAGATTCACTTTTTTGCCGTCGATTTCAATGTCGAGCTTTTTGTTCAACTTGTCCAAATGACGCTCTACCTCGTCGACGATTACTTCCTGCGATTTGGCTTTTACGGCATCTTGCAGAAGTCGCGGCAACTCATCGAAATGTCCTTCTACTTCAAATTCGGTTTCGACAATCTCTCTGTTTTCCTTTGAACGCATCGATTTTACACGAACGATTTTGTATGGCGCCACCATTTTTATCGGCAGATATGTTTGCGCTGGTTTTAGGTTAAACGGGTTTTCTTCCGGTGTGTCGTTTCGCATTTCGATTGTAGCGTTTTTACTGATGACTGTGATTAGCTCGTCATTGAAAAAGCTGGCATCAGGTATTTTCAACATGTTGTTGGCAAGGTTGAACTTTACGCGCCCTGTTTTGAAAACAAGAAAGCGTTCATTGGTTTCCAGAAGTGAAAGAATTTTGGTAAGCACCGGATGTGATAGCTCCATATCCGCCATTGTAGCTTCGCCCGATGAGACGATTGAACCGTTGTTCAGCGAGAAGTTGATATCAGCGGAGGTGGTGCCGTCAAAACTGTAGGCTTGATCTTTTAAGAACGGCTTGAGGTAACGCAGATTGAAGTCTTTGGCAATTATACGCGAATCGATATGTTGCAACGGCTGTTTTTTGGACAGATCATAGTCAAAAGTTCCGTTCATCATCACGTTGCCACCGAATAAATCGGTTTTCATTTGATTGATTTGCAGGTTTTTCTTGTCGAACTTACCGGTAGCGGAGAAGTTGCGCGCTTTGACTAGCGGATCAAGCCCCGACATTGCCGCAGAAATATCGTATTCATAACCTTCGCCGGATTTCTTCAAATTTACATTTAAGTTGTTCAGCATAATAGATTGCCCGCGTTCTAAACGGAAGTCGGTAGATTTGTTGATTATACCAAGATTCCAGTCTCCATTCTGTTCAGAAAGGTTCAGATTCAATTTATCAACTTTCAGAAATTCGGGTAAGGCGTCACCGCTTAAAAGATCTCCGAAGTTGAGTTTGGTTTTAAGAGTTTTGAAGGTGACTGCTTCCATATCGGAATCATCGAGAATTCGCAGACCGGAGACTGCTAAGCTTCCATCCATACTCAGGTCAATCTCCCCGATAGAACATTTGTTGTGAAGCGTCTTTGTTAGGTTCTTTTCAACAAAAGTCTTAAATGCGGAACTTTTTACAAAGAAGTATGTTCCAACAATAAAAACAACTGTGAGAACAAATGTGGCGATGACGATTTTTTTAAGAAGTTTCATGATGACTCCAATGAGTAATAATTATATAGAATTGTAGTAAAATCAGTTGCAGAAGAAGGTCAAACCACCTAATTTCAAGTCCAATAGTTTTAGGCACAACCAAAAACTTAATTTAAGAGGTAAAATTATGCAGTTATCTGAAAGTCTCGAGAATTATCTCGAAGCTATTTTCCATATTGTAAACAGCAAAGGTGCGGCACGTGCCAAAGATATAGCTCTGGCATTGAAAGTCAACAACTCATCTGTAACTGAGGCACTGAGATCGCTTTCGAAGAAAGGTCTGGTGAATTACGCGCCTTATGACCTAATTACGTTGACCGATGAAGGAAAAGTTCTGGCAAAAGTGGTGGTAAAACGTCACGAAACGCTGGAAAACTTTCTGACTTCTGTGCTTTCTATTGAAGCAGAAGAGGCAGCTGAAGTAGCCTGTCGAATGGAACACATTGTGAACGAAAATGTAATTGAGAAAATTACAGCTCTGAGCGCTTACGTTAAAGCAAACTGCCCGGATTGGGACAAGTAGGCGTACTAAATGGCAAAACAGAGTAACCGTCGTCGCAAAAAGAATAAAAAGAATCAACAAAAGCAGGTCGTTGCAGTTAAAATTGTCCTGCTGATTCTTATTTTTGTTTCACTTTTCTGGATGATTAGTGAAAGTGCCAGTTCTCTAAAAAACATTTTCTTTGATAAAAACCCCTACTTTACGCTCGATAAATACAAGATTTCACTTTCTGTCGAAGGTGAACTGACGAATTCGGAAGCGTTGCGAAAGCAGCTTAACGATGTGCTTGCTGATCTTGAACGTAAAAGCGGTGGATCAATAAACCTCTTCAAATGCGACCTTAAGTTGCTTAGAACAGAGCTGACTCGACACAATCCGCAACTGAAAGATGTGAAAATAACCCGCGTTCTTCCCGAAGGTTTAAAAGTTGTTGCAATTGATCGTGTTCCAGTGGCTCGAATTATGAGTCTGAAAGGGAAAATGATTGACCGTGACGGCTACGTAATTCCTCCGGTAAATGGCTT
>DDLT01000240.1 GCA_002340265.1 Lentisphaeria bacterium UBA2565
CCTTTTTGATAGGATGCGCCATAATGGTCTTCTTTATTAAAAAGGACACAGAAACTGCTTAATAGGAGAGTCACCATGAGTAAATTTAACGGTCTAGGTAGTCTAGGCGAACTATTTCCAGATCAAGAAGTGCGTTGTATGAATCCACGCTGTCGCAATACCTGGACTTGGTTTAAAAAAGATGGAGATGATCCGACGAAGCCGCCGCGCAAACTTTGTCCGAAGTGTGAGGCTGAACTGGCTAAACTTGAAGATAAGCGTGTAGTCTGTGAAGAAGACGGTTGCGAAAAAGAGTGGACTTGGACGGCAAAAGAACAGCTTTATCATACCAAAGGCAAAAGTCATGGTTACTGTCAGGAATGTGCGGCAAAACACAGCCATCACCGTGATATCGAAGTGCCATGTCGCATCAAGGAGTGTGACGAAACTTGGGTCTGGACACGTCGTGAACAAGAGAAGTCTGGCAAAACCAAAACTCCACGCCGTCTTTGTGAAAAATGTTTTTCAGAACTAAATAAGTTTAAAGACAAAGAGATTGACTGCAAGATTAACGCTTGTGATAAAAAGTGGACCTACTCTCGAATGGGTCAACTTCTTGATAGAAAGTCCGGCAAAGATGCAAACTATGTGCCGCGTCGCATGTGTAACGACTGTATGGAAAAGCTTAAAACGCTTAAAGAGCGCGAAGTGCCTTGTCGTGTGCGTGAATGCAACCACACTTGGAAATTCTCTACCTATGCACAGCTTGAATATTTCACTCGAGTTGGTTGGGATGCAGAAGATCCGCAACGTATGTGTCCGGAATGTTTCGACTTTATGAACAAAGCGGAGGAACGCGAAGTTAAATGTAAAAACAAAGGTTGCGATAAAACGTGGACATACAAAAAACGTATGCAGCTTCATGACAACTTGACTAAACGTAAGAATCCGACTTACCGCATGTGTAACGACTGTTTTAACGAGTTTAAGAACTTCAAGTCAGAAGAAGTGCCATGTAAATATGCTAAAGACGGTTGTGAAAACACCTGGACTTGGGAAGCGTATGATAAATTTCAGGCACATTTGAAGAAACACGAACATGCTCCAAGCAAAGCCTGTCCGGAGTGTAGCAAATTTCTTGCAGAAACCAAAAGCATCAGTAAAAAATGCACAACTTGTGATAACCAAATCACCTTTACGCCGACAGAGCAGCTTCTTCACAAACTAGGGAAACTGACTCCATCAGAGCAGTGTTCTGACTGTCTTGGCAAAGATTTGAGTGAAAAAACACACGCCGATAAACCATCAATTGTTCACCACACTCACGTGGTAAAGCTACCTGCAAAAGGAGCATGGAACAAAGATGCGGCGATTCGAGAACTGCCAACTTTCGTATCTCATAACAAACTTGAACAGTTAGTCGATTCTGAAGTTGTGATTGTCGTCTGTTCTGATGAATTGGCGATGAATGAAGACGAGAAATCGACTTGGCCGGAACTGCTTCAGGACGTATTGACAAACCGTCATCCGGAATTCAAAACCGTGGTAGTGAACTCATCAATTCCGCACACAACTTCGGGACAAGCGGCAAATCGTATCGAGCGCGACATATTGCCATTTGAAGCTGACGTCACGCTTTTTTCATTCGATCACAACGATTCAAAAGTGAAAGATTATCGTGGGGACAAAGGTTTCGAAACCAAGCTTTCTTCAGAAAAAACCGCAACTGGTGCGGAAGCGCTTTTCAAGAAAGTCAGCGACAAGGTTAAAAAACACAAAGCTTATATGACAATTACACCGTTTTTGCCGGAACTCGGCCATCCGAATGGAGTCAAAAAATATCAGTTGGATGAATGGACCACGCTTCAGCAGGAAACTTTTGATAAATGTCAGGCACATGCAAAAAGTCTGGCTCACAAATTCAACATTCCAGTCCTTGATCTTGAGTCGAAATTCGAAGTTCAGGGTCGTTACAGCGCGAAAAAGTGGATGAAAGACTGGTATCAGCCAAATGAATCCGGTATCAAAAACATTGCAAACTGGGCGGCTGATTACATCGAATCGCTAGGTATTTACGAATAGGTTTGAATGTGCTGACCAATAAGCAAAAAAAACTGATTGCCAGCCTCGGGACAACTCGAGGCCGCAAAAAGTCGGAGTTCTTCCTTTGCGAAGGCAAACGCTCCTGTCTTGAAGCGGTCAAAGATTGTCCTGAAGCAATTGAATTTGCGGTTTTAGCTGACTCGGCGAAAGCGATGATTTCACCGAATCAGCCTTTTCCCATCATCGAAATTCCGGACAAAGAGTTTAACGAAATCACCCACACATCGACGCCTCAGGGCATTCTTCTTGTCGTCAAAGAACCGATTCTTGAAGAGTTTGACAACAAGTTAAAAGACGACTTCGTCCTTGTCCTTGACCGCGTGACAGATCCCGGAAACATCGGGACGATTATTCGTGCGGCTTGGGCGGCTGGCCTGAAAGAAATCTGGTATACCGTCGGCACCACCGATCCGTATGGCGCAAAAGCGGTGCGTTCGGGAATGGGCGCACATTTTGCCATGACATTTCGCAAATTTCAGGATTTAGCAGAAATAGAAGACGTGATGTCGAAACTCGGCGGAAAGCTTTGTTTAACCAAACCACTCGGCACTGTCAGCTGTTTCTCCGATGAGTTCCAATTCAAAGGCAACGCCATCGTCATGGGAAATGAAGCAAACGGAATCGATTACTGTAGCGAAAAAGCACAGGAAATCACCATTCCGATGCCGGGAAATGCAGAATCGTTAAACGTGGCGGCGGCGGCGACGATTGTAATTTTTGAATACGTGCGACGTATTTCTTAGAAAAAAGGAGAAGTCGATGAAGACCATTCTTTTCGTATGCAGTGCAAATATCATCAGAAGCGCCATGGCTGAGGCCTGGTTTAACCACTTGGCAAAAGACAATCCGAACTTAACCGCCATTTCTGCCGGAATCACAGCATTTCCCGGAGATTCCGCGACTGAATACGCTATCAAAGCTGCCAAAGCTCACGGTATTGACTTATCAAATCACCGCTCACGCCGACTCGATGGTTATATAACGGATCAAGCAGATTATATCTTCGCGGCGACAGAAAAACATGCGCAGTTTATAAAAGAACACTTTCCCGAATGTGCCGACAAAATCGCTCTTTTTAACACACATGCAGACATCAATTACCCTGCACTTGACTCAGAAAACCAGCATCACAACTGCTTTTCCACGATTCAGCACTCTGTAGAAACGATATACCAGAAACTGGCCGGAGAACTGTAAATGAGTTCTGACCTGACTCTTTTTAACGAAAAAATTGAAATCTTCAATACTCTGAATCCCGACGTGATTTTCAGCGAACGCGTTCAACTTTTCGCACTTGCCGAAAAAATCGACAAACCGGATTTTGGAGAATTTGTTGACGAAATCATTCAAAAATATCTGATATCTCCCTTTAAGGTAAACGAACGCGAAATCATTAAAAATTATGCAGAATCGCTGAACCGAAGCGCCGCAAAATTGATTAAAAATGGAGAACTTGCAGAACCTGAGAAAAGTGAAATTTCAACAAGTTTAATTCCTAAATACAGTGAAACCGAGTGGTTGACGGTTTTGACACATTCGCAAATTCCACAATCTCTAAACCAAGCTGTCGATGCGATTGAACGTCGTAAACGACAAGTTTCCACAGTTCTCGAATACCTTTTCGAACTCTTTCATAAACTAGAACTCAGTCAAGCCTTTGAGTGGGAGCTGAGCTACCTGAAAGAAAATGAAAATCTTGATCCTGACATCATTCGCGATCTACTTCGTGCGTGGCGAAAGCTGGACTGCTCGATTCCAAAAGAGTTATTAAGTTTTTCCATCGATTGGTGCGAAAACGAAGATCTCAAACGTCTTTGGCCATCGATTATCAAAGAAGCGGATTTTGTTCTGCAAAAGCAGGTTTTCTTCCGCATCGACCTTTCTGATGAAAAGAATGCACTTCTGCGCTCTCTCAAAAAGATGTTGCCGATCAACAATGAAAAGCAGGCACTGCAATGGATTCGTCGTGCGCTGAACAAATTGACCGAACAGGTTTACTTTTTCACCGAACTCGAACGGAAATATCATCAGGAAAATGATGAAAAGCTGCAACTTGCCGCATTCAAAACACTGAAATCTCTGGAACACACCTTTGAACCATTTCTTGTACTTTCTCACCTTTTGCTGGATTCCATCAGCGGCGCCGAAAAAATCGCTCTCGCCTTCATGGGATTCTCCGAAGAAAAGCATCAGGAATGGGACAAAACACTTCATAAGTTGGCAATGGGGACAATCCGCCGCTTTTTCTTAAACGATCTGCGAAGCAGTAAAACGCCATTGAAAACCATCGAAAAACTCTGTTTCGGTAACGAAGCGCTTTTCCGACAAATCATCGGCGAACTCGACTTTCAGACCAAGCAGTTTGAATCGTTGCAACAACGCGAAAAAGCAGAGAATATTCTAGCCTACAACTATGCAAGTTTTCGTGAAGGCAAACTGCTGACTGAAGAGCTTTCGCGCCGTTACCGTCGTTTTATGCGAATGGTGCATGAAGACAGTCTTAACCGTTTTCTAAAGCCCGAACACTTGCAGACCACACTCAAATCGACTCTAATAACTGAGTACGCAATCACCGCCACTCAAGCCAGAAAGTTCATTTCCATGCAACGAAATGACGAAATTCCGGCAGAAGAGGCATTTGCGGCAAAAGAAGAGTTTATTGTGACACTTCATCGAAGACGCCGCATGTTGATTCGAAGAATTATTTCTAATTGCTGATTTCGGATTTATGATTTCCTCCTACGCTTCGCTACGGCGGACAAGGCGGATTGATGATTTTAAATTTCTCTATTGCTCTCATGCATTGTTGCTTTATTTAGTTTAAAGCAATAGAGCATCAAAGAAATAGAGAAATTAGCTTATTACGAGAGGTAAAATAATGAGAAATCTGATAAAAAATCTTTGTTTACTTTTTTCCGTACTTTTGGTTTCTGGTTGTACAACTTATATAAATGATGAGGACTTAAAAGAAGTCGAAAATCGAATTGTTGATCCAGTCAAAATTGTCATCACTGGACTTCCCGAGCATAAAAACGATTTGGTAATCAGTAATGATGACGAAGACAATCTGACGCTTTCGGGAGCCGTAAGCGTTGGTGTCAGTTCAGGCGACGGCTATTCCAATGTCGGTATTCCTTACACCGACAGCACCAAACCTTATCATTACGACCGTTACGGAAGTAAGCGAGACGTAGCCAATGCGTTGAGCGCCGCCATCGTAAAATGGACAAGTGCAAACACCGAAGTGCTCAAGCATTATCGCCCAGCCGAAGGCGATGAAATTCTGATTGTGGTTGATATAAGAATCAGTGAAATTATCTCAAAGATTCCCAAAGTCACCTTTTCAGTCGGAGCCGGAACAGTTCAGGAAAACACCGGCGTTGCCGGAAACGCCAGCTGGGCAAAACGCGACAACTGCGTCGGACACGTCAAAGCTGACTTCAATATCATTCAACACGGCAAAAGTACCAAGAAATTTTACGTGGATATAAAAACAGATCAGGTGAAGGTGAAGAATGATAAAGCCGCCGCCAACGCCTACCGTCGCGCCGCGAACCAACTAGCCAAAGAAATAACCTTCAAACTTCTAACAGAGCGACCGGAAGCAACCGACTAGTAACAATTTGGAGCGTACCTTCAGCACGCATTTATTGTTCACATTTTACCCAGGGTGTTACCCTGGGCTATCTTAAATAAGCCTTTCAGGCTACGACCTCACAGAACACCATCTTAATCAAAAATAAACTTCCGATGCGTAGCGAAGAGTTAAACTTATAAACTCTTCTCCAAAGCGATTACTTCTGCTACGCCTTCTCTCTGCTTCCACTTCAGATTATAATCATAGATATGACAACCGTAGACGCGTTCCGGATCTTTCTGATAGCCGGGACGTGGATCGTTCTGCAGTAGTTCTATGATAAATTGGCGGATTTGCGGATAGCTCTGTTCGGCTTGCGACAAATCGCCCAAAACCTCATCCGTAAAAATCACCGTAGTTTCCGGCGTTTCTACGCAGCCGTAGCCCTCTTTCGCCTCTTTTACCGAATCGGAATATGAAAGGTAAGGTTTAATGTCTAAAACCGGTGTTCCTTCCAGAAAATCGCCACCTCTCAGGTGAAGAACTGCCTGGTTATTAACAATCTCTACCTTTTCCAGCTCCACAACCGACAAACCGATCGGATTAGGTCGAAAGTTAGAACGTGTCGCAAATACGCCCAGACGCTTGTTTCCACCCATTTTCGGGGGGCGAACAGTGGCTTTGAACTCTTTACAAACTGCTTTGTGAAAGACAAATTGAATCCAGACATGCGAATAGGCTTCAAGCCCCCTAACTGCTTCGGGTTGAGAAAATGGCGGAACAAGTCGTAAAACCGCCCTCGCCTCTTTCACAAGGCCGGGCTGGCGTGGTATACCGAACTTCTCTTTAAAACAGGATTCGATTTGTCCGATTTGTTCAAATGTAAAATGCACCCTTTTTACTCCCATTTATAAAGAACCTAAAGGTTCTGTCAGATTTCTAACACGTTCCTAATAATTCACCGAAACCAAGCGTGTTTTCCACAGTTACTAACAACTTGTTAACAAGTCGACTTTTATAACAGAAAAGTACATCCGCCCCTCAAATATGGGATTATTATCAAAAATGAGATGGCGATAATTGTCAAAAACTCAACTTATTAACAACAGTTGTTAATTTTGCTCAAAACCCCACTCAAGCATTTCAGCAATAAGGTTATCGCGATTACGCGCGTTATCTAAACCAGTCACCACCACAACCAATGTGCGCCCGTCTTTCTCACAAGTCACGGTCGAACAGAATCCCGACTCTCTGATGTAACCGGTTTTCATACCATTTGTTCCGGGAAACTTCCAAAGCAGTTTATTGTTGTTTACGAGGTCATACGCACCTTTTCCAGTTCTTTGTCGAAAAGAGGTGATAAACTTGTCGGTTTTTGTAGATGTCCAACGAACCGCATTCGGATAGCGAAGCAAGCGTTCCGCCAGAAATGCCAAATCTTTTGCACTTCCCACATTCACCTTTCTGGTTCTACCTTCCGGCAAACCGTTCGCGTTATAGAAGTGAAAAGAGTTCAGACCAATCTGTTTTGCGCGAAGATTCATCATTTCCACAAACTTCTTGGCATCACCAGCCACAATTTCAGAAATAAGATGCGCCGCATCATTCGCCGACTTAATCATCATCGCACGGCAAAGCGACTCCAGATCAGCGACCTCGCGTGTATCAAGCCAAACCTTTGACGGTTTTGCCCGCGTACAAGTCGGCGTGATTTTATACTTTTGTTTCAGATTCAACTGTTTACGCTGTACTCTTTCGACAGTCAAAAGACATGTCATCATCTTCGTCATCGAAGCAATCGGAACCGATTTTTCCATGCTTTTCTGCCAGAAAATTTTACGATTTGTCGCATCGTAAATCAATCCGGAGCGGACTGTTTTAACTTTTCGAGTCAAAGAAGAGGTCAGTTTTTTTGGAACAAGCTGAAGCATTTTACGCGGTTGCGGAGCCACAGTCCTTGCAATTGGCTTCTGCACTTCCGTCGGTTTGGAAACCGGAGCCTTTGCCGCGTGTTTACTGAGTTCCTTCTTCAACGCGCGATCTTCCGCACTCTGTTCATCGCCCAGTTCGACAAGTGATTCAAACACCTTCACTGAGACGAATACCAAAAATACCAATATAAAAAAACGGACAAAAAATTGTTTCATTGCAAAGCTCCACAGGTTAATTTCACGGCTCGTAATATATTCAAAAAACAACCGCTGTCTAAGAGAACTTTACAAGACAAAAACCTAATATTTTAAAGATTGCTTTTTAAAGCTTATCGCTTAAATTAACCGCCGTGAAATCCAAGAGTGATTTTGCGAGTTAAAAATTAATAAAATTGTCAACTAAAAAGGGATACAACAAAATGTTACGCATAGCATTACCCAACAAAGGAAGTCTATCTGAAAAAGCTATTAAACTTGTCAAAGAAGCCGGTTACAAATGCCGACGCTGGGGCAAAGAACTTCTGCTTGTTGACAGTCATCATAATATCGAATTCTACTTCCTACGCCCGAAAGATATCGCAGTTTATGTGAATGCCGGATTTATCGACATGGGTGTAACTGGTCGCGATCTAATGATCGACAGCCTTGTAGATCTTGCAGAACTTCTTCCGCTGAGCTTCGGTGGTTCAAAGTTCCGTTACGCGGTTCCAAACGAATCGACAGCAACTGGTGTAAAAGATTTCGAAGGTAAAACTATCGCCTGTTCTTATCCGAACCTTGTGAAAAAGAACCTTAAAGAAAACGGTGTAAATGCCGATGTGGTTAAACTTGACGGTGCGGTTGAGATCTCAATCAAACTTGGTGTAGCCAATGTAATTGCCGACGTAGTGGAATCCGGACGCACACTTAAAGAGGCTGGACTAAAAGTTGTCGGCGAAACCATTATGGAATCTGAAGCGATTTTGGTTTCAAAAGATGCGGCACTAATCGAAGAGAATGAAGAAGCCGCTCGTTTCGTTCAGCGCCTGCAGGGAATTCTTGTGGCACGCGAATACGTAATGATTGAATACGATGTGCCAAAAGCGGCAATCGATCAAGCGTGTGATCTGACTGCCGGAATCGAATCGCCGACTGTAGCGAACCTTCGTGACCCAGAATGGTGTTCTGTAAAAGCGATGATTAAAAACAAATCCGTCAACAAAAAGATGGACGAGCTTTCAGCAATCGGCGCAAAAGGCATCATCATCACCGAAATCAAAACTTGTCGTCTATAATTTAAAATTAAGAATTAATAATTAAGAATTTTCGGTTTCGCCTTATCAAGCCGAAGGGATTTGGAGATAAACACTTCTATCCTCTATCTCCTATCCCCTAACTTCTTAATCTAGGGAAAATATGTACTTAACACTTATCAACGATTTGGAAAAACACCTCCTTGATACAAAAGGAGCTGAAATTTCCATCAATCCGGAAATCTGTCCTCCAAACATGGAAGGCGACATCACCGTAAACTGCTTCCGTTTCGCACGCGATCTGAAATCAAATCCGATGCAGGCGGCACAGGAAATCTGTGACTTTCTAAACAGCCATGACGATGTGGAAAAAGCTGAAGTGATCAAAGCGTTCATCAACGTCACCATCAAATCTTCCGCACTTTTCCGCGACACCGTCGCAAGCGGTGACATTACAGAGAAATGTTTTCTACCGGAAGCCGACCGCAAACACGTGCTGATCGAATTCTCCGCGCCGAACACCAACAAACCGCAGCACCTTGGGCACGTTCGCAACAACGTACTTGGTCAAAGCACCTGTTCTATTCTACGCCGCGCCGGACACAAAGTGACCGCAGTGAATCTGATCAACGACCGTGGAATTCACATCTGTAAATCCATGATTGCCTACCAGCGTTTCGGCAACAACACCACTCCTGAAGAGTTCGGCAAAAAAGGCGACCACCTTGTTGGTCACTTCTACGTACTTTTCAACAACGAACTGAAAAAGCAACTTGCAGAGCTTCGTGAAGCGAAACCGGAACTTGCCGAAAAATCCGACAACGATCTTTTCCTAGAAACAGAACTGGGTCAGGCGACTCAGGAAATGCTTCTAAAATGGGAAGACAACGACACCGAAGTGCGCGAACTTTGGCTGAAAATGAACAACTGGGTTTTCGCCGGATTCGACGAAACCTACAAACGCCTTGGTGTAGTCTTCGACAAAGTTTACCTAGAAAGCGACACGTATGTGCTGGGTAAAGACATCATCGATCAGGGGCTTGCAAAAGGCGTATTCTACAAACGCGAAGACGGCGCCATCGAAATCGATCTTGAAGATAAAAAGCTTGGCAAAAAAGTGGTTCTTCGTTCCGACGGTACCAGCGTCTACATCACGCAGGACATCGGCACAACCGTTCTAAAATACAACGACATCAAACCTGACGGACAAATCTGGGTGGTTGGTGACGAACAGAAATATCACTTCCAAGTGCTTTTCGAAATTCTAAAACGTCTGGGTTACGACTGGGCTGACGATCTTTACCACATGGCTTACGGAATGGTAAATCTACCAACTGGTAAAATGAAAAGTCGTGAAGGTACAGTTGTCGACGCCGACGATCTTCTTGACGAAATGGAACGCCTGGCAACAGAAGCGACAAAAGAGCGTTGCGGAGCCGACATTCCAGACGACATCGCAGAACGCGGAAAAATCATCGGAACTGGTGCATTGAAGTTCATGCTATTGAAAGTGAATCCGAAAACCACTCTGATGTTCGATCCGAACGAATCGGTGAAATTCGAAGGTGATACAGGACCTTATGTTCAATATGCGTACGCACGAATCAAATCGATTCTTCGCAAAGCCGGCGACAAGTTTGCCGATGCAGAACTAGACTGGTCGCTACTAGGCGACGCGTCGGAACGCGATCTAGCCATCACCTGTTCCCGTTATCCGCAGATCATTCAATCTGCCGCAGCGGGTCACGACTCGTCACAGATCTCAAACTATCTATTGAATCTAGCAAAAGCATTCAGCCGCTTCTACACGCACTGCCCAGTTTTAGCGGCACCGGACGAAGCACTGATTCCATTACGTCTGGAACTCTGCCGAATCACCGCGCAGATTCTAAAAGACGGACTAAACACGCTGACAATCGACGTATTGGAAAGCATGTAGGGACGAAGTCCCATCTATAGTCGTTTCGTGAACAATTTACGAAAGCGATCTGTTTAAAAATTCAAAAGCCGATGTGGAAAAATCCGCATCGGCTTTTTTCTTTCTGGTAACCTCTGACTGTTAACTGAAATAAAACCACTGAGACACGGGGAACTCAAAGTGCTCCGCACTCTTCGCAGATTATTTTGTCAACAGTCTCTTCTGCGTGAAATTGTAGGAGCCGCCCGCAAAGTAGGTCGGAGAGTCCCTCGACGACTTCTTTTGGAGTGCTGTGAGAATCACAGCTTTCGCATTGGTGTGTAGGGGCCGCCCTTGTGGCTGCCCTTAATACGTCAACCCGGGTACCCACGAGGGGGCCCCCTACGGAATTATCGTCATTCCCAAAGCGTGTAGGGGCCGCCCTTGTGGCTAATGGCACTGAATTAAAGCGGCATTGCATACTGCCTCAAAGAGGCTTCATGAGAAAGCCCAGGGTGTAACCCCAATGGCACTAACTTAAGGCT
>DDLT01000294.1 GCA_002340265.1 Lentisphaeria bacterium UBA2565
CCTCCAAAGTTGACGCTTACTTTTCTCGTGCGGTGCAATCGTTTCTTGTGTTCATTCTATAATCCTGCGTTGATTTCCCCTGCTCTTCTTTTATCTTTGAGCCATTATTTCTAACTACTTAATTTCTATGGCTGTAAAATGACTACACTTTTTCCTTTGAAAACTCGATATGATAACTTCTCGAAAGATTTTCTTGAGGAGGTTGATGGAGGATATCGAGTTACGGACAATTTAACGCTTATCTTTGATTGTAATATCGATCGTGCGTATCACTACATTTCACCCAAGCATAAATTCGAAATCACTGTCACAAATGAACAAACTGTTATAAAGGTTCCAAAAGGAATGTTTTATGATGGTGTAACTTATGGAATTGATTATAAAACTCGAATGCTTTTCGCGTTGGCTCACGACTGCGGTTGCTGGGCGAGTCAGGAAAGCGGAGTCCATTTCTATGAGCGCATGTTTGATAACCTGGCCTTTGAAATCATTCGCAAACAAGGTGGGTGGTGGTTTAATGCGTGGCGTGTTGAACGCGCGGTTCGCGCCTGGGACTCTCTTAGTTGCTAATTGAAGTCGCACACCCTACACCTCTACATTATTAAATTTTTACTATTCGTTATTCACTACCGTTTTCGGTTGTTTTCCTTGAAAATTACGCTATTCTTTGCACGTCAAAAAGCACCGTGCTTATTATTCGAATAAAACTATAAAATTTGACAAAGAGACTACAATATGTCTGACTTTTTTACTAACTACTATGCACACGTTGACGAACGTGCGGCTCTTGGTATTCCACCACTTGCTCTTTCTGTTGAGCAGGCAACTCAACTTGTTGAACTTCTTCAGAACATTCCTGCGGGAAAAGGTGAAGAACTTCTTGATCTTCTTACAAACCGTATCAATCCGGGTGTAGATCCAGCGGCTCAGGTTAAAGCTGATTTTCTGATCGGAATCGTTAAAGGTTCTTTCAGCTGCGAAATCATTTCTAAAGCTGACGCTGTAAACATGCTTGGCACAATGGTTGGTGGTTACAACCTTCAGGGGCTGATTGATGTGGTTGATTCGCAGGATGCAGAACTTGCTCCTCTTGCGGCAAAAGCCCTAAAAGCGATGGTTCTTTCTGTAAACGTGTTCGATAATGTGAACGCATTGGCAACTGCTGGAAACGGTTTTGCAAAAGAGATTGTTGAGTCTTGGGCAAATGCTGAATGGTTCACTAATTCAAATGACGTACCTGAAACTATCAAAACTGTCCTTTACAAAGTTGACGGTGAAATCAATACCGACGATTTTTCTCCTGCAAAATTTGCCTTCACTCGTGACGACATTCCGCTTCACGCAACTTGCATGGGTGGTTCTCTTTTCCCTAACGGGCCACAGGAGATCAACGATCTTCAAACAGCAAATCCGGAACTTCCAATTTCTTTCGTAGGTGATGTGGTTGGTACTGGTTCTTCACGTAAATCTGCCTGTAACTCTCTACTTTGGCACATTGGTGAAGAGATTCCATATATTCCAAACAAGAAACGCGGTGGTGTGATTCTTGGTGGAATTATTGCTCCAATCTTCTTTAATACAGCAGAAGATTCGGGTGCACTTCCGGTTCAGTGTGATGTGACCAAACTTAGCACTGGTCAAATTGTTACTGTAAAACCTAAAACTGGTGAAGTGCTTGATGAGTCAGGCGCAGTTATCACTACGTTCCCTGTAAAACCAAACACAATTCTTGACGAATATCGTGCCGGCGGACGTGTGCCGTTGATCATCGGTAAACAGCTTACTGGTAAAGCTCGCGAAGCACTTGGTCTTTCTACTATCGAAGAGTCTGGACTTTTCGTAAATCCAGATAATCCGGAGCCGAAAGAGGGTCAGGGTTATACGCTTGCTCAGAAGATGGTTGGTAAGGCATGTGGCGTTGACGGAATCCTTCCGGGTACTGCTTGTCTTCCTAAAATGACGACTGTTGGTTCTCAGGATACAACTGGTCCAATGACTGCGTCTGAAATGACCGAGCTGGCTTGTCTTAAATTTAATGCAGACCTTGTGATGCAGTCTTTCTGTCACACTGCAGCTTATCCAAAACCAACAGATGTAAAAACTCACGCGACGCTTCCTGATTACATCTCAAACCGTGGTGGTGTTTCACTTCGCCCTGGTGACGGTGTAATTCACTCTTGGTTGAACCGCCTTCTAGTTCCAGATACAGTTGGAACTGGTGGTGACTCTCACACGCGTTTCCCAATGGGTATCTCTTTCCCAGCTGGTTCCGGTCTTGTTGCATTTGCGGCTGCACTTGGTGTAATGCCTCTTGATATGCCGGAATCTGTTCTTGTTCGCTTTAAAGGTGAACTTCAGCCGGGTATCACACTTCGTGATGTGGTTAACATGATTCCATATCAGGCGATTCAGGAAGGTTACCTAACTGTTGAGAAACAGGGTAAAGTTAACGTATTTTCTGGTCGAATTCTTGAAATCGAAGGTCTTCCTCAGCTTAAAGTTGAACAGGCGTTTGAGTTGACCGATGCGGCGGCCGAACGTTCTGCGGCGGCGGCAACAATCAAACTTGATCGTGAACCGATTGTTGAATTCCTTGAGTCTAATATCGAACTTATGGAAGCGATGATTAAGGGTGGTTACAAAGATCCTGAAACACTTCGCAAACGTATCGAAGATGTAAAAGAGTGGATTGAAAACGGCGAACTTATGGAAGCCGACAGCAATGCGGAATACGCGGCTGTAATCGAAATTGACCTTGATAAAATGACTGAGCCGGTTGTAGCATGTCCGAACGATCCGGATGATGTGAAGCTGATTTCTGCGGTGGCGGGTGCAAAAGTTGACGATGTATTCGTTGGTTCTTGCATGACAAACATCGGACACTTTCGTGCAACCGCGAAAATTCTTGACGGCGAAGGCTTCACTAAAGCACAGCTTTGGGTTTGTCCTCCAACCAAAATGGATGCGGAACAGCTGACAAAAGAGGGTGTTTACGGACAGTTCTCTGCAAATGGTGCTCGTATCGAAATTCCAGGTTGTTCGCTTTGTATGGGAAATCAGGCTCGTGTGAAACCGGGCGTGACTGTGTTCTCTACTTCGACACGTAACTTCAACAACCGTCTTGGTGACGGTGCTCAGGTTTATTTGGGTTCTGCTGAAGTTGCAGCTGTTGTGGCGAAACTTGGTCGCATCCCTACCCCACAGGAATATGTGGATATGGTAACTCCAAAGATCAGCGGTCACGAAGATGACATCTACAAATACATGAACTTCCACACAATGGATAAGTTGACTGTATAGTCATGCGTGACTTCTTCAGTTAACTTTTGCGATTAATTGATATTGTCGATTAATCACAAGTTAAGTGACTAGATCAATATATTTAAGCCGAAGGATTCGTCCTTCGGCTTTTTTGTTTTTTTGGCAATGGACATCAGGCTTTGGGCGAAGGTTTTAATTAGTTTTTGAACATCGAACTTTGAACATCGAACGCTGCCACGCCTAACATACTATGAGCTTTTTAAGGACCTTAAAGTCATTAACGACTTTAACCCGCATCGCAAATCAAGAGCGACAGCGGCATATTCAGCGAAGCCTAAATCTGGAGCGACAGCGGCATCATTCAGCGACGAAGTTGCGAAATTCAGCGAACGCAGTGTGCTCCTGCTCACGGCCGCCCACCGTGTACTGCACACCATATACAGCTTACTGCGAACAAAGTGAGCGAAATGACACTTATTTAGTATATTTTCAAAAAACGCTCTTGTTATCCTCAAAAAAATTTATATTGGTATTTCAGTACCTAATTACAACAAAGGACACAAAAATGAGTCAAATGCTAAAAATTTCAGAAGCGGCATCTATCGGAATCCACGCAATGATTTTTATTGCTGAGGCTGATGGAAAGCCTGTTAACACAAAAGCAATCGCGGCCGGCTTCGATGTTTCAGACAATCATACAGCAAAAGTCCTGCAGCGTTTAGCACATGCCGGATATATTTCGGCAATTCGTGGTCCAAAAGGTGGATTTGTTCTAAACAAGAAAGCTGATGAAATCACAGTTTTAGAGATTTATGAAGCAATTGACGGACCTTTGGAAGAGACGCAATGCTTCTTCATGAAAAAGAAGTGCAGTCCCTGTTGCGGTCTGTTTGGAGAGATGATGAGAGAAGCCAATGCCCTCGTCCGTAAACATTTCGGGCCGGCGACTCTACAGAGTGTTTTGAATAAAAAGAATTGTCAAAGTTCATAAAACTGGAGCAGATTATGAAAAGAAGTATTGTAAAAATCGATGAAGAGAAATGTATTGGTTGCGGTAACTGTGTTCCTGATTGTAAAGAAGGAGCTATCAAACTAATCAATGGCAAGGCGAAACTTGTTAAAGAGATTTACTGTGACGGTTTAGGAAAATGTCTTGGTTCATGTCCGGTTGACGCGATTACGATTGAAGAGCGTGAAGCAGAAGCATTTGACCATGCTGCAGCAGAGCAGCACAGACAGCAGAATAACATGGCAAAACACTTCGGCGGCTGCAAAGGCTCGATGGCACGATCAATCACGCCTAAAAAAGATATTACAGAGTCGGGACAGGGTTCGGCACTTGGACAATGGCCGGTACAGCTTCACCTCGTTCCAGTTCAGGCACCATACTGGCAGAATGCCGAACTTTTAGTGTGTGCTGACTGTGTTCCATTTGCACTGAATGATTTTCATGCTAAGTTGCTGAACGGAAAAAAACTTGTCATCGCCTGCCCAAAATTGGATGATACTCAGAACTATACAGAAAAGCTTGCGGCAATTATTTCATACAATAATATTAAAAGCATTACTGTGGCTCACATGGAAGTACCATGCTGTAACGGAATTGTGATGATCACCAAACAGGCAATTAGCCAAAGTGGTAAAGATATTACTCTTAACGATGTGACAGTCAATATTGACGGATCATTGAAATAAATTTGCGAAATTTCTCAGTAAGTAACTGAGAGTTTCTTATTGAATGCACCCAAACAAATACAGGAGAAACATTATGTTTTGCTATCAATGTGAACAAACCGCCGGTTGCTCAGGATGTACAGTACATGGAGCTTGTGGAAAAGATCCGGAAACTGCGGCTCTTCAAGACCTTGTCGTTTACGCTGTAAAAGGTCTGGCACAATACGGTCAGAAAGCTCTGGAGCTTGGTTTCCGTGACAAAACTGCCGATGTAACAATGATCGAATCACTTTTCACCACAGTTACAAATGTCAACTTTGATGCTCAAAATGTGGCAGATGTAGCGAAAAAGACATTTGCGGTTCGCGACAATTTGAAAGCTCAATGCGAGGCAAAAGCCGGAACTTCAATTACACTTGGCGGACCTGCCGAATTTGTTCCTGCAACAGATTTTGACGGACTTCTTGATCAAGCGGAAAAAGTCAGTATTAACGAAAGACGCCGTTCTCTAGGTGAAGATGTGACAGCACTGCAGGAACTTATCGTCTACGGGCTAAAAGGTGCAGCAGCTTACGCTGATCACGCAAAAGTTCTTGGTTACGAAAACAACGAAATTTACGACTACTTTTACAAATCACTTTCTGCATTGGCAAATAATGAAAGCGATGTCAACACGCTTGTAGGACTTGCTCTTGAATGTGGTGGTGCGAACTTCAAAACTATGGAAGTTCTTGATCAAGCCAATACATCTACTTACGGCAATCCAGTTCCAACTCCTGTGAATATCAATGCTGTAAAAGGTAAAGCGATTCTTGTGTCCGGTCACGATCTTAAAGACCTTGACGCACTTCTAAAACAGACAGAAGGTACAGGTATCAACATCTATACACACAGTGAAATGCTTCCATGTCACGGTTACCCAGAACTTAAAAAGTATCCTCACCTTGTAGGAAACTACGGAGGAGCATGGCAGGATCAGCAAAAAGAGTTCGCCGCATTCCCTGGTGCGATTCTTATGACCACAAACTGTATTCAGAAACCACGTGACTCATACAAAGATCGTATCTTTACAACAGGTCTAGTAGAGTGGCCTGGCGTGGTTCACTGCGAAAATCAGGACTTTTCCCCAGTGATAAAAGCTGCTCTTGCGGCTGAAGGCTTTCCGGAAACAGAAGAGGAAAAAACAATTTTGACCGGATTCGGCCACAATGCCGTTCTAAGTGTAGCCGATAAAGTGATCAAAGGCGTTAAAGCTGGTGCGATTCGTCATTTCTTCCTAGTCGGGGGCTGTGATGGTGCCAAAACAGGCCGTAACTACTATACTGACCTTGCAGAACAGATTCCTCAGGACTGTGTCATCCTAACACTTGCCTGTGGTAAATACCGTTTCAATAAGCTTGAATTCGGTGATATCGGCGGAATTCCACGCCTACTGGATATCGGCCAGTGTAACGATGCCTTTTCTGCAATCAAAATTGCCGTGGCGCTTGCTGAAGCCTTTGACTGCGGTGTAAATGACCTACCATTATCAATGGTACTGTCATGGTTTGAACAAAAAGCGGTGGCCATCTTATTGACTCTTCTCAACCTGGGTGTAAAAAATATAAAACTAGGTCCGTCATTACCGGCCTTTATTACACCAACGATTCTAAACGTACTTATTGAGAACTTTCAGATTGCACCAATTACCACAGCCGAACAGGACCTAAAAGAGATTCTAGGTTAATTGTAAGTTGTTTTAAAACACAAACGCCTGAGGTGAAAATCTCAGGCGTTTTTTATTTTCAATGATTAATAATTGTATTACATATTGCAACTTTTATAGCGACTTCTAAATTAGACCCTAAATGACACAACATCAGTATCAATTATATATAAGAAAAGGAACTGTTATGTGCAAAACAATAATCATATATGGAAGTACAACTGGCAACTGTGAATCAATCGCCAGTGCGATAGAAAAAAATCTGAAAAGCAAAGGGCTCCAAACCACGCTTAAAAATGTCGCAAATACTAGCGTAAATGAACTATTCGACTACGACCTGATTCTTCTCGGTTCATCAACCTGGGGTGACGGTGGACTTCAGGACGACTTTATCGAATTTGATAAATCACTTTCCAGCACTAACCTCTCTAATAAAAAAGTGGCAATTTTCGGTGTAGGAAATACAGGCTGGCCGAACTTCTGCGGCTCTGTTGACACACTTGAGACCAGTATTCAGACTACCGGTGCAATCCTAGTGGGCAAAAGTCTTCGTGTTGACGTAGATTTAGACCGCAATGAACTCGAAGAGTGGGTCGAACAAATCATCTCATAATACGCTATTAACAGCTTAAAAAATTGGTCCGACTGGAGTAATCCAGCCGGATTTTTTTTGTTGCGAAATTTAACAATACGGCAACTTGTAGTGAACAAATAGTTTTGAAATTGAAATTATTTTAGACTACCCTAAATTCGTAACCTCTTAAGAACTCTTATAAACTGAGAGACAAATTTAACAAAAAACAAAGGATAGCAAAATGTCAAAAGCAGTAGTGATTTTCGGTAGTACAACCGGCAACTGTGAAAACATGGCTGAAATCATCAAAGCAAAACTAAAAGATGCAAGTTGGGACGTGACACTCAAAAACGTTGCAGACTCCACGGCTTCTGAAGTTGCAGACTATGATTTTATTCTTCTAGGTTCTTCAACCTGGGGTGACGGTGAACTACAGGATGATTTTATCGACTTCGAATCGGCGCTTTCAGAAGTTGATCTGGCAGGAAAAAGAGCAGCCGTATTTGGTTGTGGTGAAACAAGTTGGCCTGAATTCTGCGCGGCAGTAGATATTATTGAAGAACGTTTGAAAGGTTGTGGCGCAACCCTGACAACAGAAGGTCTAAAAGTAGATGGTGAAATCCTCGAGGATGAAGTTTCTGCTTGGGCTGAAAAAGCAATAGCATAACAAACGATTGGCAAAATACAAAAAAAATCCCGTCGAGAGCAATTTCCACGGGATTTTTAAAGTTTTATCGTTTTAGTCTAGCAAGATATTTATCAACAATATGTTGGCACATCCAACCTGTTGGCAAAGGTTTCCGTACTTTACGTGCCTCCCCAATGGCATACTTTAAAGTCAGTTCATTACACTTAATCAGAGAAGCCTCCCTATCTGCCCTCGCCTTTTTATAATCATCATTTGACTCCTGAAGTCTTTTATACACTTCCTCGCTCATCTTCTTTCTATACGCGTTATGACAGACACTTTCTCCATTCGCTCTAGCATCTGCATACCATTTACGAATCTCATTATATTTTTCATCTTTCTCCAAAATATCTATCAGAGCTTTATTCTTCTGTAAAAATGTTTCCCGTGCTGCAGTTAACTCAGGAACAGTCTCCCAATACTTTCGAATAATGTTAAAGTCCAACTTGCCGATTGGGAACGAATGACCATGTTCATTACAAGTTTTCAAATGTTCTAGTAAGAGAAATTCACTACGAGCAATTTCATAAGAAAGCATGTATTTCTTACTAATTTGATTACTTACTTCTACTTCAACAATATCTTTCTTCACTTTACCAACAGCAACCTGATCCGACGAAACAACCTTTACATCACTACTCATAGAAAAGACCTTAGAGCTCACCACACAACCCAAAACAAATAAACCATTCACAAACTTCATAAAAAACCTCACATTAAAGAAAAATCAACATTCCTAATCTGTGTTCAAAAAAAATAAATTCAAATGAGCAAATAGAACAATCTATCGTCTTGGCGAATAAATTTCTTTAATCATATCGAATTTATTCAAATCAAGTTCTTTTATCTCGTTAAGCTTTATATGAGCACTTTTAGCCTGATTACGAATGTTCACATCTTCCGAAGAGGAATATGTTTCTAACTCATTCAAAGCCAAAGCAGGATCAGAATCTGGCAACTTTGATATTTTCTCATAGATCAAATTTCTTCCATTCATTACATTTTCATAGTAATCACGGAATCTATTATCTTTTGAAAGTTCTTGCTCAATCTCAGCTTTAAGAGCAGTACATAACTTCTGCTCCATTTGCGCATTGTTCATATTACTTAATTCTTGAAGAATACTCTCATGACTGAATTGGGTAAAAATATATTTTACCATTTCAGCTGAAATAACGTCGTAAGGCAAGTTATAAAGTCTTCTATTAAGAGCCGTTTTTCCATCTTGTATATCCACAAAGGACAATTTCCAATTTTGATTAAAAAATTCCGGCCGCCTATTAGCAATATTTCTCCATTCATTGTAAGCATTTCTGCTCGAAGGCAAGTTGAGAATTTGTATAATTTGTAAACGGTGTTCATGCACAAACTTATCTGTAGCAGGTGATGTAAAATCAAGAACTGCCTTAAGCTCTAAAGTCACATGATCAATACCATCAGCCCAACGGTCTCCCTTTGCTTTGAACTTTGCCAAGACATACTCTGCTGAAATATCAGGAAAAAGCTCTCGATAGTAATAAAACTTTTCCCCATTTCTTAATAAGTGAGAGAAAATGGTCCTTCCAATGTAGTCAGACTGACCTGTTTTAACTAAAAACTCATGCCAATATTTAAGGGCTAGAATAGTTATAACAGAGTCATTGTACTTATCAGAAGGATAAGTATATGTTTGAACCTCTTTCAATGAATTCGTAAGTTGAGGGTCAAACCTTTTTGACTCAATATCTGCAATGGCTTTTTGTAAAAGTGCATCTCTATCAAGTTTTTGGAAAATCCTACGAACTATATTACAGTCACGAACGGGCATCATTTGTTCCGACATGTTCACCTCTGCCATAACTTTCTCATAAATTTTATATGCTGCCTCTTCATCAATATGTTCTGGAATATCTTCACGGTAGCAAATTACAGGTAACAACAGTTTATCAAATTCTCCTTCTTTCAAGTAAACATTAGACAACCAGTCATAAGTCGCATAGCCAGCCTTTGACATTGCACTTAACCAAGTAGAATTAAGTTTATAGTCGTGCAATCGCGCCCATGTTATCAATTTTTTCATCTGATCCAGCCCAGTAAGGGAATTTCCACTGCCAATATTAATACTTAAAGCCGAAGCGCGAATATCTAGAGGCAAAGGTGGATACGCATGTGAATGTTTCATTTTATAAGACCATTTACTAGGGGTCATGGTTAAGTTGATGCCTTCTACCTTCAACATAACCGGAATTTCTAAGTTGCTTAAATCAATAGCCGATGATAAAGATCGTCGAATTAAATTTTCTCGGCTAAATTGAAACTTAAGATTCGGTAGGTTAACCCAAGTGTAGCCTGAAAAACTTTTATTCGTCGACTCTTGAGAAAGTTCAATCAACTTATCCAACTCAACTTCAACCGGTAATTCCCCATAATTGTTGCCAGCAATCCACAATTCTTTACCCGGGACGGTGTCAGGATGACCGTCTGTAAACGTCACTGTCTTTACATCAAGTTCATAGCCGATTAAAGGGCTCACTATTTTCTCAATTTTGACAAGCACATTCGACATCACAAACCAACTGATAAGCAGCAAAGGAAAACAATTATTCCTACTCTTCAAAACTAGGCGTAAAGATAAAACAACAGAGATAATTGCTGTGATAACGATTACTCCCAAAGCAAATTTTGAATAAACTGATTCCACCACAAAAGAGTTCTTTTTAAAGTACATCAGATATGACAAACCAACTGTATTAAATACCGCAGATAGTGAAATGACAAGACTATCAATAATTCTAAACTCTTTACCCGCTCTCCTGTAAACGACTCCACAAAGCAATATAGTTATCATAATAAAGAAAATCATTTTACCACCTCCATATATCGCCATTGTCTTTTGCGAATAAAAACCGTAACTGTAAGTAAGAAAAGGTAGAGAGTAACAAGTTCTATTTTTCTCATTCCTAACAGGTCAAAAATCAAACTATCTTGATTAGAAAGAAACAGTGCCAACGATGAGGTTAAAAGGGCACTGAACTTGAGAGCAGTTTTCCATTTGAGCGTTTCATGAATAAAAAGAATCAAGACTCCAACAACCCAAAAACCAGTTGATAAGTAAGTTAATCGAGATAGATAATCCCATAAGTTAATCTGCATATAACTCAGTTCTACAAAATTTATTTCAAAAGTGAAGATCAAAGCTGTAACAAAAATTTGTGGGAGCATAAAAATCACATACGACATAAGGTATGAAAGCAACTTTATGAACCACAATTCGTCCCGTGTATAACCTCTACTAATTATAAAACGGTCTGTATCCGATTTATGATAAAAGAGAGTACCAAGGCATGCTCCAGGCACTGACATAAAGCAGGCAACGGTAAATGTGTAACGACTATTAACAAATACATCAGGAAAGACAGCAATTCCAACAGAAAGCTGTACTCCAAAAAATAGAATATACGAAACTATTTTTCTCAAATGCCACCAAATAAGTTCTTTATTCATTTTCTTCTCCCGTTTCTCCAGTAATAGTCAAATACAGATTCTCTAAAGTGATAGGTTCAATCTCTATGGACATTCCTAAATTCAAACTTTGCCAAGTTTGATAATCGGCTTTTGCTAAAAATGTCGTTTCATCTTGCGTTACTGACCTCGCAATGATTTCAAATTGACTGGTATCGATTTTTGAATTTGCGTATGAACGAACTATTCGATAATCTTCACGAATATCTTCCAGTTCACCGTGAAGCGACACCTTTCCCTTGTTTAGAATCAACACGTCATCTGTAATTCGTTCAATATCATTGATGATGTGAGTTGCCACAATGATTGTCGCGTTGTGACTATTGGCATAGTCACGAATAGAATCATAAAGCTCACGACGTTTTTTCAAATCTAGACCGTCACCGGGTTCATCCAGAAGAATTAAGTCACGTTTGCCCGAAAGCGTTAATCGGGACAGCAAATAACGCTTTTGTCCTTTACTAAGTTCACCATAACGTTGCTTTGCCGAAATGTCTGATTTTTCCATTTCAGCTAAAAACTTACTTTTATCAAAATCCTTGATAATTCCCGATTCCAAATCAACAATAGTCTTAACTTTTTCTTTTGGTGAAGGTTCTGCACCATCAATACAAACTCCGGAAATGAAAGGACGATTTTTGTAAAGTTTACGACAGTCCCTTCCGAATAAATTCAATTCACCGGAGCGTGGAAATAGTAATCCGCTGATTAGCCTGAACAAAGTCGACTTTCCAGCTCCATTTGGACCAAGAATTGCTACAACAGAACCACGTACTGTTTCTAAATTCACATCGTTAAGCACCTGTTTATCATCATAACTGTAACAAAGATTTTTGATTGAGACTGTAGTTTCCATTACTTATCCCCTGATTTGATTTTTTCTGACTCTTCTTTAAAAATTTCTAAAACCTCGACTGTCGAAGCACCAAGTCGTGCTGCTTCAGCTAAAAGCCTTCGAGATAAATCAGCTATCTTTTCACGACGAATAGTTTCCGAGCAAAACTGTTCCGGTTCAGCCACAAATACCCCCTGTCCCTGTCTCATTACAACGACCTGCCCGGCTTTTAACTCATCGTAAGCCTTGACGATCGTCCGAGGGTTCACCTTCAATTTTTCGGCAAGACCACGGATACTGGGAAGCTTGGAACCGGGAGACAAATCACCGGAGGCCACAAGATATTTCACCTGTTCGATAATCTGCCGATAAATCGGTTCACCGCTATTATGATTTAAACGAATATGCATAAAGTCTCTATTTTTGAGGAGAGCGTTTCAACTGTATCACTCCCAATCACAACTGTTGTAGTCTTAGTAATACAGTTGAAAATTTGGAATACAACACTCTTTTTGGAAATTTGAAAATATGAAGTCAAAAAAAATGCCCGAAGTTTTGCAACTTCAGGCATTGAGATTTTTCTAAAAGTAATGGCAGTTATTAACTGCGGCAGGCTTCTGTAAGTGAACTGACAAATTGCCCCAGTTCATCGAAAGTGCCGGATCCGTCGGCAATTTTTGCAATGCGTTTTACAATCGCACTTCCTACCACAATTCCGTCCACATCTGTACCAGTTTTCAGCTTGATCACATGTTCTGGAGATGAAATACCAAATCCTACAACAACTGGTAAGTCCGTATATTTCTTAATTGTGGAAATGTGTTCATTTACGTCCGATGCCACGTCTGTTCTTGCACCGGTTACACCCACCTGCGACACGTAATAGACAAACTCAGTGGCAGTTTCTGCAATTGCCGGAAGACGAGTCTCTGCAGTTGTCGGAGCCGCAAGAGCAATTCTTCCAACTTGATTTGCATTCAATACGTCTGCGTACTCTTCGCCTTCGTTCGGCGGAAGGTCGAGAATCAACATCGCATCGATACCGGACTCTTTAGCAAGCTGACAGTTTTTCGTAAAATCAGCCGTGTGGGCAATCGGATTCAAATAAGTGTAAAGAACCAACGGAAGATCTGCATACTTTTCACGAACCTCCGCGGCAAACTCAAAAGTTTTGATATAATCCATTCCTGAAGCGAGAGCGCGTTCCGCAGCTTCCTGATTGGTTGGACCGTCTGCCAACGGATCGGCAAAAGGAAGTCCGAGTTCAATGATATCAACTCCGCTCTCAACAAGTGTATCCACGACCTTCAATGATTTTTCGTAAGTTGGGTCACCGGCTGCGATATAAGCCACAAATGCAGGGTGCCCGGCATCTTTGCAGCTTTTAAATTTATTTTCTATTCTCGATGAAAATCTCATAATTTCCCCGTGTAAAATTTTTAGTAATGAATCTCAGTTTAACAAATTCCATCAGAACTTCAAGATTCACTGAAAAATTAATTGGCAACAATGCCCCTTTTAAGTAGTTCATCACGCACTTTGTTATCCACAAGAGCTAGGTTCAACACGCCGGATAGGTGATTTTGCTCATCTGTTATCAGAACCTCATTCAGGCGCATATCCTGAATATCATCATAAACTTTACGCAGTGAATCATTTTCATTTGCAGAGTAACTAAACGAATTCATAATATCGGCAGCAACCAACCAATTCCAAGTTGATTCCTGCCCCAAGACGTCGCGCAATTGCGAAAACTCAATAATGCCCTGACAGCAGTTATCACTATCAACCACCGGAAGCAGATTCAGCCTTGATTTGCTGAAAAGATCAACAATATCCCGAAGTGACTCACCAATTGAAACAGTCAAAGGGTTTTTATTCATCACTTCATCAAGCGCAACAGAATCAATTACATCATCACGAGTGATATTATTGCCCATTTCTCCAGAGAGTTTTGCGGCAAGTTTTACCATAGCCGGACCAATAAACTGGACACAAAGTGTCGTCGCTGTCACCACTGTGATAATAATATTACCGAGCGAATGTTCGCCAATCATCACATGTTCCAAATTATGACTAGCAATAATTGATAATCCGATTGCTACGCCGCCTTGTGCAAAAAGTCCCAGTCCAAGATACTTTTGCACCACAGTTTCGCTTTTACTGACTTTTGCCCCGAAACGCGCACCGTAGAGTTTTCCCAAACTGCGAAGAATCACATAACTCGCTACAATTCCCCACATCCACAACGGCATGGAACCAAGTGAAATCCTTGCGCCCACAAGCACAAAAAACACTACATAAATCGGCAAAGAAAATGTTCGCATCAATTCAAAGATCAACTCAGAACGACGCGGCGCGACATTGATCAAGACAAAGCCAAGCGTCATCGTCGCAATAATCACATCAAGCCCGAGGTAAAGAGAAGAACCAATTAACAGTAGAATAGCACCGAGAGAAAATGCTGAAACTTTAGCTGCCTGATTATGAACAGCTTTTAGAAAAAGATTTAGAATAAAGCCGAAAATCAAGCCGATAAAAAGTGCGCCGCCGAGTTCTATTCCAACTTTCAAAAGCTCGTGACTTATCGAAGCTGAGCCGCCGATTAGAAGTTGAGCGGAAGCCGAACCGATTCCATACAGCGTCATCGCCAAAGCGTCATCCAGTGCCACAACAGCAATAATTGCCGTCGTCATCACACCTTTAGATCGATATTCCCAAAGTACATCAATTGTCGAAGCTGGATCGGTTGCCGAGGCAATCGCGCCAAAAACGACACCTCCAGCCAATGCCTGAACCCAGCGTACCGAATCAGCCACGGATTCACCAATTACAAAATAGAGAATCAATGTGCTCGCAGTTCCAACAAGCAGAAATGCCAAAAGCCCTTCTCCAAGGAGAATCATCACGAACTGACGGAAATATTTTCGAAAAGTTTCAATCTTCAGTTCACCGCCGACCATAAATCCGATAATTCCCAAAGCGAACTGATTAAAAACTTCAAGATGGGCAATATCACTTGCCGAAACAAGTCCGAAACCTGTTTGCCCGATAATAAGTCCAATTACGATATAACCTACAACCTGCGGAACTTTTAACCGCTGAAAGAGCCATGCGCCAATCAATCCAGAAAATACTCCGAGACCGAGAATCAGCAACACGCCTCCTTTTAACTCAAACACCTTTCACCTCACTACTTTTCGTGATCTTTGATAACTTCCATGAAATCCTTCGGACATGTTGAAGAAAGTAACATATTTTTAAGAAACTGATTTTTAAGAATCGAACTGATTGCCGCCAAAGTTTTAAGATGTAACGCATGCTGATCGTCACGCGCCACAATCATAAACAGAAGCTGTACAGGTTGCGCATCCAATGATTCATAGTCGGCAATGCCGCTACCGCAAACTGCCACTGCCACAACGAGGTCTTTCACTTCCTTAATTCGAACATGCGGAATTCCAACCCCCTGCCCGATTCCGGTACTCATAAGCTCTTCACGACGGTAAATTCCTTCTCGTAAAGCCTTCTTATTTGTCACCAGTGGATTTTTTGCCACCATTTCAATCATCGCATCAAGCGCCTCTTCTTTGGTAACAGAATCAAGAATCATAACCTGCTTATCATTTAATAGATTCGACAGCTTAATATCTTCGTTATTTTGAGGCGGCTTTGCTCCAAGTTTATCCACCACCCATTTTTCAATATCCGAGCGAAGAAATCGCCATGCTGTACCGATCTTCCCGCATGGGATATCACCCTTTTGTGCCCAGTCATACACAGTGCGTTCGGAGATTCGCAAATACTCCGCGACCTCCTCAATTGTCATAATATCCGGTCTATTTCCCATAAAATTCTCCAAAAAATTATTGTTCGACTTCTTTGATGCTTTCTTGCGTTAAACAAAATAAAACGGTAAAACAAACTCTCATAAAAGCATCAAAGAAAAGTCCTAGATCCTAATCCCTAAATCTTAGATCCTAAATTAAAAATATCTCATCCACATATAAATTGATGCGATAAACACAGTCACAATTGTCACTGGAATTCCGTATTTCATAAAACCTAGGAACGTGATTGGACAACCATTTCGTTCGCCGACTTTTGCCGCCACAATATTGGCAGATGCTCCAATCAACGTACCATTACCACCAAGACAAGCGCCTAGAGCCAATGCCCAAAAAAGTGGATGCGCTCCGGTCACGTCTGCCGCATTTGTCACAGGAGTCATACCGTCAACAAACCAATTCTGCTCCACAATCAGCTTCTGAACCAGCGGCGTCATCGCCATCACAAATGGGATATTATCAAGAATTGCCGAGAAAAATGCACTTCCCCAGACAATCACCAAACACGTCAACAAGCGATTATCACCGCAAAATTCAATCATTCCTTCCGCTAGTAGATTAATCACACCGCAAAATTGAAGCGAACCGATAATAATAAACAGACCGATGAAAAACAAAATCGCATCCCATTCCACAATCTTCAGCATCTCTTCAGTCTCAGACTTACAAACAATAACCATCACCACCATACCGGCCATAGCAATAATTCCCGGTTGAATGTGAAAACTATGATGAATAAAAAATCCGATAAAAATCAGTCCAAAAACCGCAAGCGACTTATACATCTTTTTACTATCAATAATCGCCTCGGCCGGATAGGAATTCACCACACGCATTTTAATATGATTCGGCACTTTCAAGTAACGTTTCATGATCAAGACAGCAAGTACGATAAACACAATTCCCATCACCCACACCACAGGCGACAAGTGAATCAGAAAATGGTTAAACGAAAGATTTGCCTGTGAACCAATCAAAATATTAGGTGGGTCGCCGATAAGAGTCGCTGTTCCGCCGATATTTGAAGCCAGAGCCTCCATAATCAGAAATGGAACCGAAGGAATTTCCAAAAGCTGCGTAATCAAAATCGTCACCGGAGCCAACAGAATAATCGTCGTCACATTATCCAAAAGCGCCGAAAATACCATTGTCAGAATCAGCATCATCACCAGAATCCAACCCGCATTTCCCCGCATCGCCTTTGCAATCCATATCGCTACGCATTCAAAGAAACCCGTTTCCGACAAAATGGCCACACAAGTCATCATCCCGATCAACAGGAACAGCACATTCAAATCGACATGGCCGATCACATCATCCCAGTGAATATCCGTAAACATAATAATCGACGTTGCACCCAGTAATGCCGCCACCGACTTCTCCACAACCTCAGTGGCAAGAAGAATATAAACAACCACAAAAATCGCCAGCGGAAGCCAGGCACGACCCCAGCTGAACTCTCCGGCATGTGACGTGGCAGACGCTACAGAACTTAATATATTAAACATCTCTAAACCTCCGCCACCAAAATCTTATCAACAATACTAAAACGGTCAATCACACCAAGTAATTTCCCATCTTCCACCACATAAACCAACTGTCGGTCATGAGCCGTCAACTCAAAAACAATCTCGATAATTGTCGCATCAGGAGAAATCACCGGCGCTTTACGCTTAATTTTCATATCCGCAATTTTCATCGTCGTATCCGCAAGAAAGTACTTCTCAAATGGATCCATATGTTTCACAAAAGAGATTTTCTTCAAATTAAAGAAAAACTCAGGGATTCCAAAGCTGAAAAGGTCAAATCCGGAAATATCACCGACAAAATTCTCATTTTCATCCACAATCGGCAGAGAGTCCACATGATATTTA
>DDLT01000216.1 GCA_002340265.1 Lentisphaeria bacterium UBA2565
TTTACAATAAATCGTATAAGGAGCGGAAGGCTAAGCGGATGTTTCCCTGATGGGTTTCATACAATCTTTTTAGTTGATCGGGTTCAAACTGTCTGCTGTCATTCTGAAGTTCCGAAACCATCTGTTTGAAGGTTTCAAATTCTGCATCGTTCGACCACTGACCACCATCCACACCCATAATAACTATAATTTTCTTTTCAAAACAGGTGTTATAAAATCCAAAATAAGACATCTTACTTTTACAAAGGTATCAATATCAGATCTAATCCAACATCAAGATAGGAGTCTGTGACGGATTTTGATTTTGCGTCATTTCAACGAATTTGGGGAATTTTGCTTTTTGGGTGAGACATTCTCAGAAGAGCGATTATTTTCTTAGCATATTCTGTTTTATAAATTAACCGAGGATTTCATTTATCTGATTCATTAACAACTTTTTGATTTACTAACTTTCACGACCAATAAGGTCGATTACAATTTATTACTCTTTTGAGTGTTCGTTCCTACTCTAAAATCGCCAATTTTAATGGACATCGAACAACACAGGAGAAATGTGCTTTGGGCACGTTCTCTTTTGTTGCGATGTCCGGGTGTTTGGCGATACCTTGAGTAGGCAGCATTGAGAATGTTGCCCTTTTTTGTGCCATGCATGGCTTTCTAACTGGGCAATTCAATTCACATAACCGAGATTGCCCATGACCACCGATTCACAATTCAAAACCTGCCCATTTTGTGCGGAAGAAATCCTTCCGGTAGCTATAAAATGCAAACATTGCGGAGAGCATCTCAACTCCCCTTCACTGGGTATCCAATCAGCATCTCAACCAAACGATGAGATTGCTAAAATTGCCAATCTTGAAAAAATCTACTGTTACATCGGAATCAGCTTAGCAACTATCGCCGTGTTTACCGGTATCTGGACAATTCTAGGAGTCATCTGGCTTGTTCTTCTCACCCACCGCCTTAAAAATCGTATTCCACGTATCAAATCTGGTGACAAGACCATTCCCAAAGAGTACGAGTCACTTTTCAGCATCATTTTCTTCACCGTTCTATTCATCTGTGTTAGCGCAATACTTTTACTGCCAATGCAGGCTGTAGAGTTCATAATTCGGGACAAGATTCTAAAAAACCGCAACCTTTTTATCAATGACTATCAAAACAACAATATTGAAACAGGAGAAAATAATGAGTGAGGGAAAAACAAAGACTTGCCCATTTTGTGGAGAAGAGGTTAAGTTTGAAGCTCAAAAATGTAAACACTGCAAGGAACTTATAGGTGATAAAGCTTGTCCATTCTGCGGAGAAATAGTAAAAGTTGCTGCGACTAAATGTAAACACTGTAAATCAGAGCTGATAAAGAGCAGTCTAATTTCATCACCAAAGGCAACTTCTGACTCAAATAGACTTGGGTTTGCAATTACAGCCCTAGTTCTAGGAATATTAACCTTCATTCTAAGAATTGGTCTTCGAGAGCTTGCGCTTGAAAATCAACTAACAGAAGTAGAAGCATTCTGGGGGCTAATGCAAGTGGGGTTCTTTATACTACTAAGCCTAGTTTTCGGCATTATAAGCCTTGCTCAAAAGCGAGGTGGTAAAGGTTTATCTATTGCAGGAATTATTCTGGCAATAATTTCAATTTTATAAACAAACCAAACATAAAGGAAGTTACTATGAGTAATGAAGACACAAAAGCATGTCCAGCATGCGCCGAAGAGATCAAAGCAATCGCCAAAAAATGCAAACACTGCGGAGAAATCCTTGATGAGAGCTTAAAACAGTCCGTTAATATCGGAGGTTCGCAGCTTGATCAGGAGACAAAAACACAAATTCAAAAAGACCTTGACGGACTCTCAATCCACACCGGCAAACTGATCGGCTTCACAGTTGCCACAGGCGGCTGGCTTTACCTTCTTCTACACATGAAAGAAGTTTCAAAGAAGTTCAATCTAGTTTTCAAGAATACATTGAGTGAAAAGATGGTTACAACAATCATATTCTTGTACGGTGCGTTTTTACTGTTATTCTCAAGTCTGTTTTCACTGCTTGAACAGGCATCAAGAAGTGAAATGAAAGATATAATCAACCTGATGAGTATCACCCAGGTGATTTCAATAATCTCAAGCATTATACTAGTTATTATCAGTTTCAGTGCGCGTAAGGGCATCGAAAATTATGCGAAAGAGACGCACAATATTGACTTTAAGATGAACCCGATTGCCACATTCTTTTTTACTTTTTTCTATGTAAACTATTCTCTAAACAAACTAAAAAACATGTAAGGAAAGACTTAAAATGAAAATCAAACTAAAAACATTACTATTTACACTCAGTGCAGTTCTATTTGTAGCTTGCGGTTCTTCCGTATCTAAAGAGGATTTAACCAAGGCTGTTGAATATGCTACACAAAAAGACATTTTAATATTAACAAATAAATCTATTAAGGTATTAGGTGTTATTCTAAAAGAACAGCCTGACAGTGAGTTCAACTATAAAGGACGGCTACTTTATAAGCGAGGAAGCAGTAGCATGAGAGAAAGGGTAATAGAAGTTAAACTTGAAGATAATGATACCGTAGTTTATAAAATTGATTCAGAACAGCAAAGCTTCAACCTTAGTACGATACTTGATGAAATCGACAAACTTCCAGAGCTTAAAAAGCAAGCTGAAGAAAATGTCAAAGTCGTTCAAGTTGCTATCAACTCTGTTTTAGTCAACCACCCGGAGTTGGAGTCACATCAAATCAATGACTTTGAAATAATAAGACCTTACATGGGTGAAGCGTTGAATTCTGAATCTAAAATGAAAGTCGCAGGGTACAAAATAAGAATTAACAGGGGTGAAGCCAGTTACCCTGGTTTAACCAAATAAAATACCTAAACCGTTCCAAGCCCGGCAGTGTCAAAACTCCGGGCTTTTTGGTCTCTATTATCACCATTCAGTATAGTTATACTGATAACCGAAATCATCCCCTTCCCTCACCTCAATAATCTCAAATAGTCACGATTTTAACGCATCTATTTTACCTAAAACCTTAAAACATGATTCCTATTGACATGAAAGAAAACCTCCCTTCAGTTTTAAGAACTGAAAGAAAGTCATAACCAATCAAATAACCAGCCACTCTTTCGGGTAAAATGAATATCCAAAACGTGCGACATAACTTAACCACAGAAATACTCGGCTAAGCTTCGTAAAATCATTTTTACTGACTGCAACGCCATTTCTGACTTGGGATGGGAAGAATTTCTGTTTGTGGTCGTCAAATATATCAGAAAAACCTCCACCACATAAGTTCGTCAACGTCTCGTGCCATTTGCTACTCACAACATCACGTACTTTAGCGAACCCATGAGGCTTGACAGGGCAAGTGATAACAATCAAAGTAAAAAAGTCAGGATAGATCATAGTTAAGATCTTAGTCGGAAATGTTCCATTGCAGAAGATACGGTAAGCGATCTTAGAAAAATGGTCAACCAGAGCGTACAAGTCTCCTTCAAAACTATACGGAATATTTAATCCAAACTTAAAAACTTGAGTATAGTCCTGAGTGTTGCAAAATTCTTTTAAAGTTCGTGATAGAAACTCAAGTATTCCTAAGTCAAAAGAGTTGTGATCTTTGCTAGTGCATAGAGGAAAACCGTCAAATCTATTACCTGTATAAATTTCATCGTGAGTCATAATTACTACCTCGTAGTTAAAACTTATAATTGAAAAACCTAATAGCTGTTAAAGTAAGGATGAATACCCGAAAGCTCTCATGCCTGGGATGTTAATTTTTGTATTGGATTTAGCCATGTAACTTGCCCAATAAAACGCTTCTTTAAAAGTTTCATTATTAGAGGGGTTAGGATAAAGTATCAATCCATTCTTCTGATCAACTCCATAGCGGTCACGATTACAGTAATTAACTAGTCCATTGTTCTCATCTGCTGGTAAACCTAATACTTGGTTCCATATCCGCTGTGCAACTTGTAGGATTCGAATATAAGAGTATTCTCTTCTGCCATGAGTCAATAGAAGGCAATGATAATGCTGATGTCCTTCTCCAGACTGTTCACAAACCCATACGTACTGAGGTTCTAAATTGTTTCGTTTGAGAAAAACGGAAAAAGTATTAAAGAACTTAGTAACAGCATCATTGTTAAGTGAAGGGTCATAGTGAAAAGGGAATCTTAAATCAAATCTTGTAAATAAAGTTCTATGTTGTGAAACTGAAGCGTTCATTCGTTTAAAAATTGCAGTAAGAATATCTTCTCGACAACTTAAGTCTCGTTGTTCATCTGTCATGATTGGTAAACCATTGAATGATGGTTCTGTGGTGTTTCTATAGCGTGCCATAGTGTTCTCCTAGTCTTTAAATTAACATTTGTATAAAATAATAGAAAGAATGTGAAACACTGTGACTAACTGTGAAAAGGTGTGTGGTATAGCTGTCATCTCCCAATGACACTACACTTGGCCTGTACCCTGATCCTTACCTGGGTGGATCAGTACAGTCCGTTTTCACACATCTTTATTATCATTTTGATTAGTTGAAGAGTTTGTTTTATCAATCATTTTGAATAAATCACTTATCAATGGATTCTTAGATTACTACATTGCTTCATATTTAGATTGTTTATCAGTTTGTTACTTGATACTGGTATTCATAAATCTCTGTTCATTATTTTTCTGTTTATGATATTCTTATTTATTAGCATTACTGTTTTTTATATTCTTTTCTATCATATCCTTTTTATCATATATTTATAAAGGTACTACCAGTACCTGAATGAGAAGTTGTGAAAAGGCAGGAAAACAACGTATAAATCTTAATAGTTACGATTTACAGGTTTAAAATCGTTACTCTAACTCTGTCAGACTTAGTACACTCCCAGATCATCCTCGAAAATCACAAAGACTCACAATCTTTCTATAATTATATAGAAAACAATTAACCGGAGTAAACAATGAAAGACCAAGCTCTCGTCGATAAAATGAAAAGAATCTTGCCACCGCTCTTTCTGGCTACACAAATCGATGATCTGACTCAAGGAATCATATTGTGGCGAACACTACAGAACTTACGCTCATTAGATAAACATCAAAAAAGAAGTCGATTCCCAGAAGGAACATTTTCAAATTGCGGAAAAAAGAAAATCATAATTAATCGAGACCTGCTACTACAATGGTGGCAGACAACCCTAACTAGAGGCTAGAAACACTATGTGGATTCTTAAGGCATCATCAATAATTTTTTTATTAATTGCTGAACTCATATTCTGTATATTCATGTGCATCGATTGTGTAAAAATAACGGCTCGAAAGGAATGTGAAATGGTCATAACAAAAATGATGATAGAGGGATTTAAAATTGAAAGAAGCGTAACTGGTGATAAAGCCTGGCTATTTAACAATAGAACCCTGAATAAAAACGTATCGCCAGAAGGTGCAGCACCATCAGAGACACAGACTTTCAGTTCTTCATCAGACGCATTAGTCTGTAGCGATGTAGCAGAGGAAAAGAATCGATAAACATTAGTTAACCGACAAACAAGTTGAGCTGGCTTATGCCAGCTCAACAATATCATTCACAAATTATAAATCAGAACTAAAAAGAAAAATAGGTGCCTCTAAATCCCAACTATTGAGGTTTAAAGGCATTAAACATATGCAAATTATAGACCACCAGTATAGTAGGAGTGAATCGCTTTTCAGTCATTCATGATTTACCGTAAATGCTATAACCATTAATCTCCAAATAAAATTAAAATAACTTTTTCTAACATGATATGTTTAAACCTAGGAGCATATCATGAAAAACAGTTTACGACCACGAACGGTCAAACTACTAAAACGATTCATTACACCGCTGACAGACGAAGGCTTGATTACAGTTGTAGAAGAAAAAGTCATTCTGTCAAACTTAAAGCATTTGGCAGAAAAGGGAGAGTTGAAACCGATAATCCCTCCAAAGCTTATTGATCAAAAAGAAGCAGCATCTATGCTGGGAATCGGGCATAGCAATTTTAAGAAACTCGAAAGCGAGGGACAGTTTCCATTCAAACGGAAAATGGTGGGATCGGCAGTACGCTACCGTAATACAGATATAATGGAATTTATCATGAACGATGAGTAAAAACAAACAGCCGGGGAGACATCCCCGGCTCTCATAAATATCATACGACTTTAATCTATCAAGGTTAGGGAATTAGCTCCTAAGAAACTCAAACTATTACGCTTCTATGGTTCAGAAACACTATGATTTTCGGTAACCAGTAGCACTGTACTGACATAGCCTTCCTCAGAGCTCTTCTGTTAATGCCGAGGCTGATCTTTGATTGCTAAACACTACATAAAAACAAAGCCGGCACTAACCTTTTGGAAGCTAAACGTGATCACCTGTATTTATGTAGCGACAAAATAAAATACAAACTGTAAAGAGATAGCAATCCAAACAGCTAAATCAGTATCACCACCTACTGTCCAACGAAAGTATAATTGAATAAATTGTTTGGCATGAAAGACCAATTGAACTGATCCTCAACATAAAACGTTCATATTTCTAAGCCGGACACCGGAATTTGAACTCAAAATTCCGAAAAGTGCAATCCAAAAGGGACTACTAAGAGTTCACGATTAAGAATGATAAGTCTTATTTTTTCAGACCGGAATCCACTTTTGCTTCTCGAAAGTCCATATAAAAATTGCATTTTCAACGTAAGAAACGCTTTCAATCTCTGATAAAAGCTATCACACCTTCAATATTATTTTCATTGACATTAGTCTCGCAAAATAATTTTAACCTTTCACGTTTCTTCAACCAACTTAGCCTACAAAAAAGCCCACCTTTTTGAAAAGGTGGGCATCTGGAACAAATTATAATTATTTTAAACGGCGTAAATTATTCTTTTTTAAGAAATGCATAATAACTGCTCTTACCCATCCCAGAATTTTTGATCAACTCATCCACACTTAAGCCACACTGTAAATGGGCATCACGAATTTTCCTCGCTTCACCAGCTTTTGTCAGTGCTGAGCCATGAATATCAAAGCTTCCATTCTCGAATTTGATTTCGAAAGACTCTTTTTCGGGATTAGTACGAGCATGACGAGACTTCTCAATCCTAACCTTTTTAGGATCACCTAATTCACGATCCCTCTCCCCTTCAAGAATTAGAACTGTCGCTGGATCACACATTTTTTTCCAGCCTCCAGCAACTGCCCCACGACCATTGCAATGATCCACAACAATTACAGCGACGCCAGATTTATTCAACTCTTTTGTCAACGACATAAAGTGCTTCATACCTGCGTCAGTATAAGCCCCCCCTATTGCTGCCATAAATGTGTCAATTATAACAATATCTGCGCCCGACTTTTTAACCATATCAACAGTTTTCTTCACAGACTCTGGCTGATCAATTTTAGAGAAAACTGGCTCAATAATAACATTATCAACAAGTTTTGGAGTCTTCTTGAGAATAGGTCTTACAATGCTTTTTCGCTGCATCTCAATTTCTGCTTCTGAATTTGCCTCATAACATAGACAAAGGACTTTACGATCATGCTCTTTAATCGAACGTGGAATCGAAAACCTGAAGGATCCTTTAAAAATATTTTGACCAGCGACAAACTTCGCTGCAATCTGGTAAACTAAAGGAGTCTTACCAATGCCGGGATCGCCAGCAACAAGTAGATTGCTACCCCGACGTAAATATGGGTAAATCAAAAATTCACCAGACTGGTCATTATTTTTTTGAGTGCTTAACTTACTAAGCTGATTGCTACCTACAACATCGCTGTAATATTGTAGAAACTTGGCATTTTCTAGCTCTGCATGCACGTCCTCTTTCAGCAGTTCGAGTTCAGGCATTGATAAATGTGCAAATGTATTCGTATCTATTGCACCATTTTTAAATTCTCCGTCTGTAGAGTTACATAAGGAAAGAGATGGATAAATGGTACGCGCAATTAAGAAACTTGGAGTAATGTTACAAGAGTCTAACAATTGTTTAGCAATGTTCAACGCATTATCAATTGCATCCAGAAGACTTCGCCCTGAATGGTTTGTAACAAATATGTAAATTTCCTTCGCTTTATGTAGAAACGAGTATTTCTTAAAATCGACTTCAAGCCCAGGGATTGTGGACACCCACTTAAAACCAGCGGTTTTAGCACAATTTGCATCTCCGATGCTTGGGTCATCTGCTAAAATAATATGTTCACCGTCCCCTAGCTCTTCACCGTGAGATAGAACTGAAGATTCTAAACTAACCATACGAAGCTCCGATCTATTCGGGTTGTTTCCATAAAAAAGGTTAACTATTGGCAAGCACACATACTTTAACGTATCAACAAGAAAGAGCTTAATAACGAACATATCGCCAAAGCAATCTTGACGTTTTATCTTAAAAACTCGGATCTCAGCAGTACGCTCTCTGATAGCATCCACCGTCATCGGGAACTCCTCTCGAAACTCTTTATAGTCAAGTAAACCAAGAAGGTCTTCCCAAGATAAGTCCTCAGGTAAGCCTGCTGTATCATAATTCTTAACCGAAGATTTTGAAAGTTCAAATCTTTTGAATTCAGCTAGATTACCAAAGCGTGTTTCATCAATAATATGCCCTAACGTAAAACGGCTCTTGAACTCCTTCACCGCCAAACTTCTAATTGGTGTACAGAACTCAGCATTTTTAAGGACTGCATGATTCCATGATTTAGCGTTGGTAACGTGTTGATTCAAGTCGTCTGACATCACAAGTTCGGCGCCATTATAATCTACGCGAAATGCATCAAACTCAAAAGTCAGTAGTTCAAAGTTAACCTTGTAGTTCACAAGGATTTTGTCTTGAAGTGAAATGCTCCCATCTGGACGCACATTCGCCCCATTCAAAACTTTTTTAGCGTTATTTGACGTTGATAAAAAAGAAAAAATATCCAATAATTCTTTCTGATAAGAAGTTATCGAATCCATAGCCTCAAAATCAAAGGCTGCGTTACTGTTACCGCCAGAAATATCTCCTAGCTGTTTCAAATTTAATTTTAACATAATTTTTCTCCTATTCTTTTTTAAATAAAATCACTTATAATAAACTTGTTATAGATAATTTGATGATGAAGTTCTTCATACATCAAAGAAAAGTTAACGCATCCTCTTAAGGTGGTTTTTTTGTCACGAACAACCTCCATATTACTTTCATAAAAAAAGCAAATTCAGACAAAGACTTAACCAAAGAACTAACAATCAATTTCTTTTAAAAGTTAGAAACTAGCTAAACATATTATCTGAAATTAAAGACTTTTGCTTTAAATTCGAAAAGCACTATAGCATCTAAGAGAAAAAATAACAATTTTAAGAATCAAATAACATTTATTAAAGAAAAAATCCTAGTTATAGCATTTTAAATATCATAAAATTGGAATTATAACATTATGAAGGAAAAAGTATAAAATGACAAGATTCAAAATTTTCCCTGAATTAAGAGAGTTTCTTGAGCAAGTAACAGATGACATTTCTCAAGTGGGACTTTCAAAGAAAACAGGCATATCTACTCAAAAAATCCATAATTTCCTAAAAGGAAAAGTAAAATCGATCGACCTGACAGACTGGCTTAGTCTTCATAGGTTTTTAGCTAAATATATTCAAAAAAAACCATTACCTAACCCTCTATATACGAAGTTCAAGGCAAGTAACAATATCGGTTCACTACTATACCCTACAAATAACCTACTCTTCAGAAACGTTATGATCAAATGTGCTGAAGAATGTAAAAAACCATCAAAAAAAAATTACTTTTATCACGTCAAAAATTGCCCTATAAAAGTTGAGTTTGATATTGATAGCCTAACAGCTGGAGCACCAGACGGCTCTGAACCAATGCTCCCTCCAATAAATGTTTTTCTTGAAGCAAAAAAAGTTGTAAAAAGTCTAGAAAAGGAAATTACCGAAGAGACAGTAATTCGTAATAAACTTATTTTTTTAGGTTACATCATTTTGAATCAATACAATAAAAATAATCCTGAGAAAGCTGAATTAACTTCAGACATTCTCACAGAGGATAGATTCAACGATGTAATCAAAAAGTTTGAACATTTTACAAAAGAAATTTCTCTTGACCCTAACTTTGTCAGAGGGTGGAAGTACTTCGATCTTGAGGACATAATTAAGGTTGTAATTGATGGGAGAACTTTTAAAGAATCGAAAGAGAAGATTCAAGAAGCAATAAAAAAAATGTACCACAAATATATGAAGAGGGTTGATGGGCTCGCACAAGTGCTATGTGAACTTATGCCAGTTGATGAAGTATGCTGCCTACCTCCTAAAAGTTCAGTCATAAACAGTAACATATGGAAAACGTGCAAGTATAAGCTTTCTCCTTATATTTTACTAACAAGAAGTGTCGCAAACGTCCTTCCAAAGGTAATAAGTGAGCATAATCCCTACCCTAATAGGAGCCAACTGATAGAAAGTAATACCTCGATATTCAAATCATTTGAAAGTGAAATTAGTAAAGTTATTAACAAATATGAGTTTCAAACTAAAATCATCACTTCAAATTCAATTCAAGATGCACTATCAAGGTTCATTAAGAAAGAATTTACAAACACTCTTGAAAGCTTCATAAAGACAAAAAATGCAAATGAGGCTAAAGAAAAGAAAGTAAAAGACGAAGAAGAGCGATTAATATACATATTCGCTGTGCATTTGTGGCAAGAAGTTGAAAGAATCAAATTTGCCTGTTTAGCTGAAGGTGAATTACCAAAGCCAAGGGGGGTTCTCAAGAGGAACTATAAGCTCCCAATAGAAAAATTTAAATTTAAAATAGAAAGGTTCACTAGTGATTCGTTATTATCAAAGAATGAAATCCTTAAGTACGTTAAGGAAACAATAGATTCTGACCCCTTCATCAACACTTAAGGAACTTAGATCTAACGACAAATATGGACTGCCATCATTGAATCAATAAAAGCATACTATTCTGAGGACAATATACTCTGCAACTTTTTCATAGTTCCTGACTTTTGACTTATTGTGTTGATCAGCTGAAGAGCCTTTTCAATTCGTTCCCTATCTGTAACTTCACTGATACCTCCGGAAATAGCTTGGATAGCTTTTTCTTGAGCCTCATTTCCGATGTGGGTATAATGTTTGTAGTTCAAGAAGCAGAGTGCTATGCAAAAAAATAAAATTGGTCATTTATACTTGGCTGTGTCACCTTATAACAAAGGTAATTTGTTGGCAGGTAGTGAGATTGGGCTCTCATTATACGAGCTCAAACAGCATAATGAAAAGTATGACTGAAGTTATTGAATAAAGCGAATAAAAAAGTAATTTAAAGCTCTTGAGAACGGGAATAGAAAGCGTGCCAAAAAGGTGCCATTTCGTGCCACTTTCGGTTATAAATGTGACATTCATTGCCATTTTCAGAGAATTATTTTTATGTAAAAGATTTAGCCAAACTAGACACTTTTGAGCTCATTTAAGTGTCATAAGGTGATTTTTAGAGGTAAACCAAAGTTATTAGATAGTGCCACTTCCGGGTACCATTTTTCACCTCATTCCTTTCTTGATATAGATAAATACAGTTTTATATAAATATGATACAAAAAGCTTTCAGCGTAACACAAAACCAACACTAAAACCGACACTAAAACCGACACTACTCTGAATCGACAAAAATTAGGATATGGACTCGGCTCCCGAGAAAAACGAAGCCCACTTTCTCGAAGCAAAGCATTACTTAGAACAACTGACATTCGATAAAAACATAAAAGTAATCGATGTCTACGGTAGTGCAGTCGCCGAAATCTACGTCAAAGACCAAAACATATCAGACTTAATTAGGAAAAATAAATGAGCAAAAATCAAGAACGCATCAACGGCATCAATGCCCGATTCGACAGCAAACACAAAGGCAAAATCACCATAAGCGCCAAGCTATTAAACTGCACCCGTATCCTGACACAGTCCATCAGCAACACCGCCCAAGCCGCCACCCAGTCAATAAAATCCACATTCAAAGCATCCAAAAACAGTCGACCACAAAAGTCAGACATACTGCCGGAAGTTAGAACAAATCAATCTATTAACGGAAAAGTATTCTCTATAATGGGGAGATACGCCAAATTTAAAAACAGTCAGGATTTTATTGATCTGCTTTTAGACAATGGAGCTTATGTAATTAATTCACCTTGGTATGTAATTGACACAAACGACCGTGATTATCCAGACCAGTGGACGAGTTGCGATCTGTTTATTGTTGGTGACAAAACCATCGATCCGCACGAAAAGCAGAAGCATATAAAAGCCTCTAAAGCTTACAGAGAAGGTTACCCTATTCAGATTTTAACCGAGACTGAATTTTTCGAACACTACAAGCTTGATAAAAAAGTACCTTTTGATCAAAGACATGTGTTCGGCGACACCCCAATCACAAAAACATCTGTCGCAGGCCGTCACAAAGCATCAAAGCAAATTATCGAAAAAAGAGTACGAATGGGAAAACAACAAAACTCACCCACCTGCACACACTGTCAGACTACAATGATTAAAAAGAAAATCAAAGAAACAAGCTCGACTGGTCAACTTGGTGGCTGTTTACTTTTCTTTATTGGCGTTCTCATCTTCTGGACAACTTTGTTTACAGTCATTGGTCCAATTATTGGATCTATAATAATTCTAATGTCATTCGGCTTAGGTTTTAAGCAATACAAAGGCTGGAAGTGCCCAAACTGCGGCTACCACTTCGCTATAAAATAATACAAGTCAGTATAAAATGATATAAAACAAAGCACAAAACCGACAGCACCCGTAATAAATGTGTAAGAAAGAACTGGTCGGTGGTTCGATTTCACTTCCGGGTACCATTTTCTTATCTTTCAAGGAGGCTCAGATGTTTGGCGGTAACTACAAATTCGGCTGTGTTCTTGGCCTACTATACGATATTCTCACCTTCGCCATGACGGTTTATCTCTTTTTCCAACATTGGTCACTTGGTACCATTGCACTAATTGTCTTTCTCTTTTTCGATTGTGGTATCATGAGAGAACTATTTTTCGAACTTGATGAACCGCCTCAGCAAAAGAAACCGGAAAAGGTAAAAGTGTCCAAATACGAAACCCTTGTCGGTAAAACAGGAACCGTGATTTCAGACCTCAAACCACATGGAGCAATAAAAGTGAACGGTGAAAGAATTCCCGCCAAATCACAACTCGAACTAATTCCCAAAGACACCGAAGTGAAAATTATCAAAGCCAAACTGACCGAAGTCATTGTCAAAGAAGTGTAATTAACTACTTCCCGTTTTGAATTTTCTCGGTCATTCTGATGATTCGACGTTTTAGCTTAAGAATTCGTTTTTCTCGACTTTTCATAAGCTCTGTCAGCGACTCTTTCTCTTCCTTATCTGAGGCGTTTTTAATCTGTTCTTTCAACTTCTCGCACTCAGCAGTTATTTCCGCAATCTGATTCTTCTGCTCTTCAAGAATCTCCGCCTGCATCGCCTTGTCAAAAATCACAGTTTCAGGGTCTTTCGGCATTTTATCAATTCTCGCCTCTTCCGGAGTCGGTGCCGAATTATGCAGAAACTTCTGATCATTTACATTTCGTGTATTCATAAACGTCGGCGACACTATTTCCACATCCGCCTCATGCAGAGAATCCAAAACCATTGCATTGAGCTTTGACTGACTTGAAAGAAACTTGCTGGAATCCATCAACACCCCATTAATGCAATACAAAACCGAGAAGTCTCCAAGTTCCAGAATCTGAACAAACGGATCATTCAGCTCCGCTTTGTCTGCGGCTTCCAGTAACAACTTTTCGATTTTAAGTCGTGACTCATCATATCCCAGAGAAACCTGTGTTTTAATCACAGTTCCGCTCGGATTTGTCACCTTCACCGGATTTGTTGCCAGAAAGAGATTTGGTAAAGTCGTCAAATCACGATCATCACTCTGAATCTCTGTATGAAAAAAGCCACGACCTGAAATTCTCCCGCGGAAACCGTTGACATTAATAAAATCTCCCGGACGAAACGACTTAACCGAGCGTAACATCACGCCCGCCAACGCATTTCCCAACATAGTAGTCGAACTCAATGCAATCGCACCGGAAAGCAGAATACCGACAAGACCAACCACCTGACCGCGCAGATTCTGCTCATTCGGCAACGCAAACACAAACAGCATCAAAGAAAAAATCGTCACCGTGCACATAATCAAACGCCGATACGCCCGATTATGTTTTTCGCCCAGATAACGATCCAAAAGTCCGCGTACAAGAATCAAAAGAAAAACAATAACAAAAATGGCGACAGTCGGCTTTGCCATCAACTTCAAAAAATCACGTAATTCGTCCATATATCCTCAACTCGTTTTAATTACTCTGTTAAACATTGCATTGACTTTAGTGAGACGAAAACAGAGTTGCAATTACCAATTACGCTTTTTATAAAAAATCTTCATAACTAACCAAGTTAGTTGTAACTCTTTGCAATCGGTTTAGGTTTGTACAGACTTTAAAATCTCAGCGTTGTTGACTTATTACCGAATTCAATTTTTCCTTCAAATCAATACCTGCTGATGTAATTATTAATATGTGCTATTAAACGGAGTGTTTATGATTTATCTAGATAATGCGGCCTCTACCCCTCCGCGTCCCGAACTTGTAGAACAATTTGCCAAATGGCTTAATGAATACTATCCCAATCCCGACGCGACACACGAAGCAGGCTATCAAAGTCTTCTGGCAGTGCAACGCGCCGAACGTAATATTTTTAAACGACTAAATGCCAACGGAGCCGGAATTGTCTGGACGGGAACAGCGACTGAAGCGTTAAATCTCGGCATTCGCGGATTCTGTGAAAGTTTTGAAGACGGCAACATCGTCTCAACTGAAATCGAGCACAAAGCCGTGCTTGAACCTGTGAAACAGTCTCACCTTACACACTCATTTTTTCCACTGACCAAAGATGGAACAATCGATCTTGAACGGGTTTCGGAAGTGCTGAATAGCGAGACGCGACTGATTGCAATCAACAACATCAATAATGAAACCGGCGTCATTCAGCCGATTAAAGAGTTGGTGAAGTTGAAAAACGAATTGGTTCCCAAGGCAAAGATTCTGATTGATGCGGCGCAAAGTTTCGGGAAAATCGACCTAAACTGGAAAAGTCTCGGCATCGACATGCTGGTGGCAACGGCTCATAAAATCAACGGCATCAACGGCACGGCGATTCTTGTTTTTGATAAATCGGTAAAACTTCACGAACAAACCATCGGCGGTGGTCAACAAAACGGTCTACGTTCGGGAACATTGAATGTCCCGGGAATTATGGCATTCTCCGAGGCTGCAAACATCGCAATCAAGGAGATGGATGAAGTCAATGCATGCATTGCCGAAATCAATCACTTTGTCCGTGATGGTCTAAAAGAGATTTTCGGCAACGATGTGCTTTTCCACGGAAAACCGGAAATTGCTGATCCGCACATTTTAAGCTTTTCACTAACTGGCTATCAGGGCGCAATCCTAATGCGTTTTTTGGGTGCTGAAAACGTAATTGTCGGAACCGGTAGCGCCTGCCTTGCGGAAGTCAATGCGGCAAGTCACGTTATGACTGCACTCGGCGTACCAAAACATTTGGCCTTTGCCACGTTACGCGTCAGCTTTGGTTATCAGAACACAATGGACGAAGCAAAAACGTTTCTTGAAAAATTGAAGCTTGCAATCAAGGAATATTAGGATGAACAACGAAGGGGATAGTTTCAAAAGCGGTCTGATCACGTTCTTCCTTATTTTCTGTTTAATGGCTGTAGTTCCTATTCGTCCGGAATCCCCATTTCTAACTCTTCTTTTGAGTGTTGGTGTGGTGCATGTTTTCGGAGGTTTTCTTTCAATCTTTAATGCTTTCAAAAGCTATAAAGGAAAACTTGCCGAACTACTACAGATTTCAAAACCGAAAAAGAATTTTATAATCGATGTAATAAGTGGAGTTGGGCTCTGCTACATGGCGTTAATTTTCGGCGTAATGCTGATGTTACCGATTCTAAATTTTATCGGAATGGAGCCGGAGCCACATGCTTTCGGTGAAATATCTCAATCATTTACCTCACCAATTCAATGGATTATCGCAATTATCCTTGTTGGGGTACTCGGCCCTTTTGTAGAGGAAGTGATCTTCCGACGCTTTCTTTACGGCTTTCTTTTGTCACAAATCGACAATGTAACCAAGCGCAACAGACTCGAAGCAATTCTTATCGCCTCGGCGCTTTTTTCTGTAATTCACTTTGTACCAGTGGCTTTAATCAGTTATTTTCTTATCGCAATCGTTCTACAGAGAAGCATGAATCATCATAAAAACCTACTTTATCCTTTTGCGATTCATGTAACATACAATGCATCACTAATTCTTTTAACATGTTTTTTCAGGAGTATAGGTCATGTTTGAAAACCGCAGTTTCACATTTTACTCAAAGCGTAGAGAAAAGAAGCCGGCACAGAAAGTGGCAACATCAGATAAACTGTTCTTCAACCTACTCTTTCTCGCTGTTATCGCACTGGTCATTTACCTAATTTATCCATTGATCAATCCGATTATAATCGGTGTCCTAACCGCCATGCTGTTTTATGGTTTTAACCGAAGAGTCGTAAAACTGTGCAAAGGTAAATACATTATTGGTGCAGCAATTTCCACTGTCAGCATCTTTATTCTGGTAGTCGTCCCCTTAATCGCATTCCTTTATATGGCCGTCGATCAGGGAATTGGAATCACCAATGACACCACCGACTATCTGAAATCCAAAGAGTTTCAAGATCTTGTCATAAAAGTAGAAAACTACCAATTCTTTGTTTGGGCAAAAGAGACTTTCAATATTAAAGAAGATCTCATTTCCACAAAAGGCGACGAAAAAGGCACAACCGACGCCACAGTTGAACTTGCAGAAGAGGTCGCCGAACTCACAGAAGAGGTTTCTGAAGCCTCCGGAACTACTTCTGAAGCCTCCGGAACTATCTCTGAAGACTCCGGAACTATCTCTGAAGACTCCGGAACTATCTCCGAAGACTCCGGAACTATCTCTGAAGACTCTGGGACTGTTTCTAAAGGTTCTGGAAAGAGTGACGAAAGCCATTTAACTCTTTTTGAGAAAGTCATGGATCCCCTTAAAAGCTTCCTCGCCAATGCCTCACAAAAAGTATTTGGGCTGATTAGTCTTGCAGGAAACATGATCTTCAGCCTGCTGATTTCACTACTTGTAATGTTTTACGTTTTCTGTGACGGCAAACGCCTTCTACGAATTGTGCATCATCTTTCCCCTTTGCCGAAATCTCAGGAAGACGCTCTCTTTGCACGAATTCGTTCTGTCAGCCGTTCCGCAATGCAGGGCACATTTTTCACCGCCTGCTGTCAGGGAATTGTCGCCATGGTCGGTTTGGCGATTGCCGGACTCCCTGCCCTGTTTTTAGGCACACTTTTCGGAATCACTTCGATGGTTCCTGTCGTCGGCACCGCAATTGTCCTGATTCCACTTCTCGGTTATCTACTGATTATCGGCAATGTCGGCACCGCAATTTTCATCTTCGTCTGGTGCATGATTTTTAACAACATTGTCGATTACGTTATCCGTCCGCGCCTGATGAAAGGCGAAGACAACATGCCGACGGTCATCATGCTTTTCGCCATTATCGGTGGAGTCGGACGTTTCGGACTTCTCGGCTTTGTCTACGGTCCGGTGATTTTCGGAACCATGGCGGTTTTGATGTGGATTTACGAGGAACGCAACTCGCTATTTCTCAATGGACAAGACCGGAAGTAGAAAGATTTCCGGAAATGATATTGAATTAAGCCTGAATCCTTTCACTTTATGGCGGATTTGATACATAACCGCAGTTTAAAAGTTTATCAGTTTAGCACCTTGCTAACGCATCGGTAGTTTAAGAGTTTGTTTGTTAAACTTCTAAACAATGAATGAAATTCGCAATAAACTTCTAAACTAACACAAAATTATATCGGCGAACTAAAACGTCGAATTTCATACAGTTTTATATTTAATAACTAAAATTAAAATAAAGGTGCAACTATGTACGTAGGAAGAATTGTTTCTGTTTTCATGAACAAAGAAGGAAAAGTTGGTGCAATGTACCGTGTTTCTTCACGTTCATTCCCAAACCGTGAAGCTAAAGTTAATGACACAACTGTCTCTATCGTGCCAAAACCTGGTCACGAAGGCGACATTTTCAAAAACCCTTACATCGCTTACAACTGCGTACGTATCGAAGGTAAATACGCAATCGTAACGAACGGTTCTCACACTGATCCTGTAGCAGAAAAAATCGCGGCAGGTATGTCAATGCGCGACGCACTTTGCGTAGCCA
>DDLT01000233.1 GCA_002340265.1 Lentisphaeria bacterium UBA2565
ACCCTTGGTAAGGGTGAGGTCACGGATTCGACTTCCGTCGAGGGCTCCAGATATTTCCTCCTCAAATTCTATGAATTTGGGGATTTTTTTTGTCCTTTTACTCTGACCGTTTTTTTCGGCTGCGGTCGTATCGCTGTCCTTTTACTTTTATTTTGCCTTCGCCTTAAATTTTGTAGTGTTTCCATCCAGTCTGTTGGATTGGCAACTTTCTTACACTCTTATCCGTTCTCTTTGCCCCTTGGTAACGCTGTAAGCCTTTTTGGGATGCATAGCCCCCCTAATCGCTTTTAAATCGCTGTATGGCGTAAACAAGCCTGTCCATATAAATATGACGAAGACCGTGCTATGAAATAGTGTAGGGCTTGGGATTTGACATATTTATAGGGATTGGTTGGTTATGTTGATAGTGATTGTTATTTAACTGTCTACTTATATTTGTTTCTACTGATAATCACATAAAACACAGTTTGCACAGGCTATACTGATAAGAAGATATGACGTTGCATTATAATTTCTTTTCATTATCGTAAATTTCTGTATTAACAATAGTTTAAGGAAGTGATTATGAGTAACAGCTTTTACCTCTTTAGGGATGAGGATTTAATTATAATTGATAGGTTTCTCGAAGGTTTAGTTCTAAAGGTTTTGAAGAAGTATGATACGTACTCTGATTACTGTTATGAGGAAATTTTGGAATTTTTAAATGAGGCGACTGGTTATGATCCTTCTAACCCTACAAAAACGTTAAATTATGATAAACGTAATGCGATGACATCTCCTTGTTACGAATTATTAAAAGTTTCTAGAAGGTATCCCTTAAATCGGACAGAGCAGAATTTACATAAGTATTATAACCATTGTCTTGATAATCGTATAGAGAGCCCTAAGAGCCGTTTTAAGGTTAGTGTAAATGACCTGTCAGGACAGTTCGACGATTACAGTGTAGTTTCCAGTATACCTAATAAGCCTTTTAAGAAGAATCGTGCTGATTTGATTGCCAAAGTGATTTCTAGGTACTTAAACGAAAGAGCAAAGGATGAAAAATGTTTTATTCAAATTGAAGAGTTTCTTAGTTATAAAACGCTTACAGGTTGTGTAGAGAACTATATTATGAATTGTCAAGATAGGGAGACTTACCAACAAATTGTTAGTAGACTCTATCGTGATTTTGAGATTAGCCAATGCCTATTTTATACTTTTAGGTTTATCGAAGGTAATGGTGAAATGTTTGATAATTATGTTTCTTTTAAGAAAGGAAAGCATACAGACAAAGTAACGGATATAGAGCCAGAAGAGGAATTTCTGAAATTATTCTTGGAATTTAGTACTGGTAAAGTCGATGAAACTTTACTCTGTATAAGAACATATATTGAAGAACAACTTTTTGAAAATGAACGTATTTAAGGTTTAAAGGAAGGGATATTGTAACGCACAGATCGTTTATGTTTGTGTGGCTCTTAGCAGAGAGCTTCGCCGTACTCTTATCGCTTATGCTGAGTACGACTCTCCACACAAAGCATTTCTCTTACGAATAAAGAAAATGACTGCGTCACTTCCTTTATACGTACTGTTCTTTGTATTGCTGAGGTAGTAATCTGAATGATTACAGCCTGCCTACTCTAAGTAAAAATATTGGGTATTAAGTGCATTTACACCATTTACACAGAAAACACAATTCGTGTAATATAGTTTTAAACTTCTAAGAGAATAAATTCGTGTTTGGAATCTCCCTTAATTAATCCCAGTTTGTACATACGATTGATGTATGAAACTCTGTGATTTCCTTCTATTAGGTGAAAGGGTGAACCAAGGTTTCTTCCTCCAAAATTTTTGCCTGATAGAGTGTCTGTGATAACAGGAGGGAATGGAAACGTTTTATTATTCCAGCAGTCCTTTAGTAGCTGATTTGAGAAGCATCTTTTACCATCTATATATTGGTCTATTAGGTGATAAAAATAATTTATTTTTCCTACTTCGTCTCTGACTGTATTGTATATTTCTTCTGCCGAAAGCGTTATTCGAACTATTTTATGTGTTTCTATATCGAAGTTGGGGAACTCTCTGTTAAACTTGTCCCTATGATCGTGACAAATTTGAGTAATAAAATATTTGTCGATGCCTCTATAAAGGGGGAGTATTCCCTCTTGGTAGGTTTCCCAATTGATGTTGATGTCGTATTTTTGGTTAGGTTCTTCCTTAAAAATTTGTGGCAACATGTTTTCCCTTCCTTGTTGAATTAGAACGGTTTGTTCTTCGTATATTTGTAATTGATTATGAGATAATTGAAATACAAGTGAGGGAGTAGTAATTTGCTTGTTTCTGTAGGAACTGGTAGTTTATGTTTTGTAACTCTTGAGCAGAGGGCTTTCCAGTTCTCTAAAGAAATCGTCTCTGGCCGGTTCCTTTATTCGTTCTGCAATTTGACTCCACACAGTGCAGTATGAACAACTGCGACGGTTATATACTTGTGAAAAAGTTTGGGTATTTGGGGTATTTGGTGCATAACGTAGTTTTCACGTAAAACATACCGTTTGATATGATATTGACCAGAATGGAGACGGATGTTATGATTCTTATGCAAAAGTTCGCAATTGTCTACAGGTGAGAACCTGTGGGCAATAAGAAGCACTGGATAGGGGCGAAAGGTTTGCGACCGAGCGTCTAGCGACTAAGGAGTAAACCGCTCTGAAAGAGTCGACCCTAGCCACTGCCTTGCTTATTATAATGGATACTATTTATTCTAATTCTCTAATATCCCTGTATTATTCCCCCATTTTTACCTTTCTGAACTTATCGGCTTGCAGTACAGGTTATTGCGTATAAAGTCGCCTTATAATTGCACATGATTTAATTAGATAAAGGAATGATTTATGGACAGTAGAGGCACGATGAAGGCGGCTTGTGATAATGTTGGAATAAAATGCGTGGCAGATAAAATGGGAGTTTCGTCCTCTGTTCTGTATAACCAGATGAATGAGGATAAAAGGATTGACTTACTTAAACGTTTTGTTGATTTCTGTGAAGCGACAGAGAGTGATATTCCTATTAAATGGGCTTGTGAAAAGTTAGGTGGTGTGTTTGTTCCTAATAAAGAAGTTTCTGATGAAGAATTGGGAGCGGTTACTACCACCTATGTATCGAAGTCTGTAAAGGAATTTGGAGACGTTATTACAGTAATGGGAGAGGCTATCGAGGATGGTGTAATTACCGAGAACGAAGCATTGAAAATAAAAAAAGAGTGGGATGAACTGAAAACTTTGTTAGAGAGCTTCGTACACGTCTGCTTAAATAAACGTAGTGAAAAATTAAAGAGAAAAATGCCTTTTTAGAGAGTAAGTTACTGCTTGGAATGAATTAACATGAACCCTACTTTAGAGCTCATGTTAATTTTATCCTTATATGTTATTGTTTACTACAAGGTGTGCTGTTAAGCTTTTTTCGTTTTCGAGTAAGAACTCCGTAATCATCTTGTTGACTTCTTTCATCGGTTTTTTGAAGTGTTGCATTAACACTTTGATGGTATGATAGTTTTCGCACTTGACTAAATAATCGTAGCGTACCGCTCCATCGTATATGAAGTGAGCATCGTGAGTACGTTTACATTTTCCGTTCTCATAGAATCGACATCTATTTTGCCCTGTAGGGCAAGTTAGGCTTCCTAAGAAGTGTTCTATGATTTTATCGTAATGTCCATAAAAATATACTTTAGGTGGCTCATTGTCTTTGGGTGGATTTGTTAAATCCCTTTCTATTTGTTCGTATATGGATAGTTCTTTAGACATCTTTTTACTCCTTGATTATTAGGTCGAATTTTAAATTATCTTTGTGTTCTTGAAGGAAGCTTTGGAACTCCCTGTTTATTTTTCTGGAACTCCAGCCTGTCTCATTACGAACCATACCGAAAAGAGTTTTATCTTTGCATATGGCATCATTAGGAACAGTACCGTTGTAAACAAAGTGAGCATTTCTATCAATTTCGCACTTTTTACCATTTGACCACTGACAGTCTTTTTCTAAACCGTATGGACAACACTGTATGAACTCTTTGAACAAAGCGTCGTTATGTCCATGATATTCGATTTTTTCCATGATTCACTTCCTATGGTTTATAGGGGTTCTTGGTGAACCCCTATGTCTTAGTGTTATTTACGTCGTTCTCTTCTAGACAAAACTATTGGCTCATCTTTGATGAACGTTAAATTGTCGTCTAACTGAAATATCTTCGGTTTAATTGCATAAACTGTAACAGTCTCACCGCTTGGATTTTTAAGTCTTGACTTTAGTCTTTTCCCATTGTTGTGGTGCAGAAGCTCAAGATTATTAAGTCTTTGGGCAACTTGACGCTCACTGTATTTGGAAATAGCTGTAAGTTTGTGAGTATGAATACAGTAAAGTTTTCCTCCACGAACGTTTGTAAGGAAACCATAAGTATTAGACTTATCACCGAAGATTTTATCTTCACACAAGAACCCTTTGAGGTTGATAACCCCTTTATCGGCGTCACTAATCGTTTGTGTGTTTTTTAGTACTCGGTCAGCTAGCTTAAACAGTATATCTTCTATTTCTGGATAATAATTAATACCTCCTTCTTCTTCGCTTGCATGGTTTAAAACACCTGCTTCGTTTGCCATCTCCAAGCCGACTGCCGCCAAGCTAAGGTTTTTAAGCATACGAACAACTTCATCGGGTTGATTTTTAATTTTTTCCGTTAATAAATCTACATAGTAGCCATGTAAGTCTTCCAGTCTTTCGGATAATTCACTTTCAGTGTAGTTATTTACTATGTATTGGAGATACTTCGCTCCAGCTGTTCCGTAATAGTTAGATACAGATTTTTTTATATTTTCTGCAAACTCAGCATGAGATGGGTCTTTAGAGTTTGTTAATCTGACTACAGAATTTTCTACATCGATGTCGAGACACCGTACATGACTACCAGCATTGGAAGCCTCTTTTGACATAAACTCTTTGCCAGAAATTTCGCCTGAAAGTAATGCAATAGTTTCCCATTTGTTTTTTTCTTGCTGTGACCCATCTGACTTAGCCCTCGCTTTACCTTCAGAATCTGAAAGCATATACATCGACTGTGAAAGACTAACGTTACCTAGAGTTCGCAACTCGTCTAGAGTACATATCGAGTCGTTACAGCTAGAAAACAGATTCTCTAAGCCATTAGTTGTAGTTCGTAAACTTTGAATTCGAGAACCAGAACCTTCTCCAGCATAGCCAAATACACTTGCCGCCACCTGAAGAGTTGTTGTTTTCCCTGAACTTGATTTCCCATGAAACACCGCTGCAAAGCAATGAGTGGATGGCATAAACTTGATAAATGGTGCGGCAAAGCTAAAACCTAGTGCTCCTTCCATAATGAAGTGACCTTTAACCTTGTCTGCAATGTTCTTTTTCCAGTCTTCGAATTTTCCTTTGACAGAAATATTACTCTTCTTGTCCAATTCTATAGCGAAAGCAGCTTTCGAACCTTCCTCTGTTATGAGCTTGTCACCGTATACATAAACAAGTTTATCTCCGATACTATGCCACCCTGTTTTTTTAACTAAAGTTTTTGGCTTTCCATCTGGTATAAGGGATGCTAATAACTCTTTTAAACTTGCTTCTCCACTCGGTTGAGCGTCAAAACCTAGAGCCACTAAGTCACTTATGATGTTATTGCCCAAAAGTTCGCTACGTTTGAATGCTTTATTGTGAACGCCGTTGATTAAACTGCTAAATGCCACTTCTATGTATACCTCTGATGTATCCGCATCTTGGAGTAACTCTGTTACTGCAATAATAGATCTACTAAGTAGATTTTTACCGAAAAAAATACCTTTACTCGTTACAGAGTATTTCCGATCGACAGTTGATTGCTCCATTTGCCGTTTAAGCAAATCTATCAAGTTCTTCTTATGTGCCATATTAAGTCTCCTTACTTTGGCATTTAATATTCTGCCTTTAGGCAGTAACCGCCTAAACATTTTAAGAAAAACAATAACTGTAATTGCATTGATTTTTTCTGTTGTTTAGGATTGAGATACTGAAAGTATTGGATTTTTTTGTAAACTCTATGTGTAAACTGAGAGTACATTTACACAAAGTCAGGAGTTTTGTGCGTAACTTATTGTCTATGAGCATTTTGTGTGTTTGGTGCGTATGCAATAAAAACTCTATATTTTTTCTTGTGTTGCTATTTCTCACAAGTTTTTTTGTCTGTTTAGTTGCCAATATAGGCAGTTTTATAGAGTTACTGTTTTGTTGTTGGCTTATAACAGGACGCATACCTTTCACACTCCTATGCTGTAATGAGCAAAACCGTATCTATTGGGGTTTTAAATTGATATTATTTCTATGAAGATTTTCTTCAGAAGAAAAATCCTAATATGGAGATAATTATTATGAGTGATATTGATGCTGATGATTTCTTTCGGAAGGTTGCTAAAATCCCGTTAAAAGTAAAGAAATCTGCTCTAACTCTTTGGTTTCTATTGCTATCGACTGAAACGCCGCTTTGGGCAAAGAGTTTGATTGTAACTTGCTTACTGTACTTGCTCAACCCATTTGACCTTATTCCAGATTTCCTGCCATGTGGCTTGGCTGATGATTTATCGGCTATGGTGTCGCTTATTGCGAGCGTTAATAACTTTGTCACAGAGGAGATAGAAGAACAGGTTGAGTCTAAAATGTAATTGAAAATTATTGAAAGCCCTGTGCCGTAATGGTGCAGGGCTTTTTTGCGTCTAGGAGGTTTTAAAATGATACGTTGTGATTTTGATATACCGCTACAGTTTTCGGCTTTGATTGTTGATGAACTACGGAAGTTTGGCGTTGATGATTGTATGAACGGTCGCTATACACTTAGTTTCTGTGATCCGAACTATGACCGTGAAACAGGTGGCTACCACCCTGTAGAGATAGCTGTTGTTGACGGAGAGATTGAGTATGTGACTGACTTTGCCTATTATGGTGAGGATTTAGAAAAAGAGTTGGACTTTGATTTTGGGCAAGGTTTGTTTCAACAGGCTCTAAGCGGTTGCTGTGATATTAAAGAAGGTCGTGAACTTTTTAATATTTATGTGTTTAACTTTGTGAGCTACTACAATTGGGGCGTTTATAAAGTGACCATTACGGAGGGGTGATATGATTGAAGTTAAAAGAGTCGGTGACTTTGAGAAAATTTCTAATGAACCGCTTCGTTCTTGGTTACGCTCTATTTGTCCGTTTATTGAAGAGTCGGAGCAGGAAGAATACTTGCCTGAAGAGGTTGGTTGGCTTGTTTTGCTTGATGAGTCTGATGACTTATCGGCTATAAAACTTGATGGGGTTGCTGAGTTAGACTTAGCAACCAGTGTTTCTATTGAGTGGGCAGAGTTCCAACAAGAGACTGAACAAGTCTGCTTTGCAGTGATAACAGGTGACAGTTTCGGATTGGTTTTTGCTATGCCGTATAGCTGTGTAATTGGCTATGAATTAGAGTCGGAATTGACTAAGGTTCTAAGCCGTTAATGTCGCAGTAACGAGAACTTTTTAGAGTATTTTCGGCAACCGTAGATGCGGAATCGTTAAAATTGATTATTATATGGACAGATAATACAAAACTAAATGAACTAATTCGGAGATTAATCCTTACTAAAAAGATTTACTGTTTAAGCTTTTACAAAAATCGGCAATAAGTAGCCGTTACAATTTAATACTCTTTACGAGTGTTCGTTCCCGTAACAAAATGACCAAAACAAAGAACAGGAAAGCGAGCAACACGCTAGGGGTGTGCCTTGGGCACATTCTTTTCGTTACGCTTTCCTGGGCTTTGGTCAGCCTTGTTACGGGTAACACTAGAATGTTGCCCTTTTTTCGTTTATGGGGGTGACGATTAACAAAAACAATGGAGATAATCCTATGAGTGAAGCTGCAACAATCGCCTGCCCAATGTGTGGAGAAGACATTAAGGCAATCGCAAAAAAATGTAAACACTGTGGTGAGTCTGTAGAGAAAGGGGCGAGTCGTTCGACTTCCTGTTCCTCTATAAGCTCAGACAGTAAAGCAAAAGTTAAAGGTGACTTTGCTGAGTTGACCATGCCTACGGGAAAGTTGGTCGGACTAACTGCCGCAACTGGTGGTTTGTATATTTTTCTGCACCTCTTTAAAGTTCTTAAACCACTAAACAAGAAACTTAAAGATGCAATTAACCCTACAGTATTTTTGGTCGCTGTGATACTGTTTGGTTTGGGGCTACAAATTAGCTCTCGAGCCGCAGCTTCTGCGGTTTCGGCGAACTCTATTGTCGAGAATTATCGCTCAGAGTTTTTACGTTATGCTGATAGAGCCTCTTATACCGAAATTATAGAGCAATCGACAATGATTATTAGCCAAATTGGAGACTCTTTAGATTTCGCATGGTTAGTAAACACGCTTGCTGAGTTTTTGATTATCGGAAGTAGTATTGCCTTTATTATGATTGCATTTAAGATGAAAAAGGCATTAGAGAGCTATACGAAAGATGAACTCGACTTTGACCTTAAGCTTAATCCTGTCGCCACTGCCTTTTTCTCTATCTTCTATATTAACTTTTCTATACAGAAACTAATGAACAACTAGGAGAGATTATGAGCAAATTAAAGAACTTTATACTTCTGATTATCGTAGCTTTAACAGTGGTTGCTTGTGGAGTCTCGAAAGAAGATATTGAACAGGAAGTGAGAATGGCTGTTCGTGAGAAGTTGAATGAACACAACCCAGATCCTGCTATTTGGGTCACTGATATTGCTCTGATAGAGCAAGGTGAGAATCGCTACACTGGAATGATTACGATTAGTGATGATATTATGGGCGATGGAAATTCAGAGACACATTCTATTACAGTTCTGTGTGATGGAGAGTCGTTTGTCTGGGAAATTACAGAATAAGAATCGCTGATTTATTGAGCAGTATAATACTGCTCCTAAACTATGGAGTTATACAATGAAGAAGAATTTTGTTACTAGAACTTTAGCAAACAGTTGTCTACTTGTGTTGGTGGGTTGCTCTAGTCTTGAATCTATGAAAACCTCGCTTAATAAAATGCAGGAAGAAAGTGTAAAGAAAAATGCAGAGCTTGTTAAAAAGAAAGACCAAGAACTGATAGATACCGTAAAAAAGCAGTCGTTTTATAATACCGATCTGACGTGTGGTGATGCTGTTGCTAACTATCAGTTTTTTACAAAGCGAGAATGGCGTGTTGTAACCAATGAGAAAGGGCAGAAGGTTGTCCAGTTTACTGGGGAAGTCGATGTAAATAATACTTTGTCTTCTGATACAAGTGCAAGGTTGGATATTGTTGACCCATGTCTTATAATCCAGTTTGGAACTTCGCCTTCCCGTCCACATAAAGCACATATCTTGTCGATACAGAAGAAAGGAAAAACTAAAACTGGCGATGTGGTTACAGAGGATGCAAAGAATAACTGGCTGTTTGGAATTAGAGATAATAGCTCGGTTAAAGGAACATTCTTCTGGAAAGTTAACATTGATTCTTAAGATGAGTTGTTAGTCCTTTAAAGAGTAACTTGAGAAGAGGTTACGCCTCTTCTCTTTATAGCTAGTTAACCAATAGCAGGAGATTATGAAACATATTACATACAAGAACAGTATTAACGTATTGGCACTTTGGGTTTTACTTTTCGGAGTAAATTGTTACTCTGCCAAGAATGACAGTGTTGTTGCAGGAATTAGCAGGTTTTATTGTAACCTTACGCATCCTGTAGAATACTTTGCACCGATTAATGAGACTTTTGGCTCGACCGAACAGCAACACATTATCCAACAGCAACACTTTGGTGGTAATAGAGGTAATATCTCTATTATTAGTTCCAGTTCCCATAGTACGACAGATAGATGGGGCGGTGGATTCTACAGTGATGAAGATTCTTGGGGAGTTACCGAACAAGGTCGAGTATGGGCAGATCGTCCGCATAGTGGCGATGACGCTTGGGGAATGTCTGAGGATAGCGAGAAGTCGTTAGAGCAGGCTTATAAACTGGGACGATACCAACTTGAGTATTGTTTCGTTCTTTATAATCATACTGGCTCTGGTTTTGATACTACATTTCTGACTTGGGACGGTAGTACGCAGTTGGTTTATGCCGTGACTTGGTGGGTGAATTTGCCGTCTAAGTGGTGTCGTAAATTGTCGTACTTAATAGATAAAGGACACTACCGTTTGATAATAGACCATTTTATCCAGATTCCAGTTTTGATTATTGAGGGAATTTTTGGAACAGTTTATAATCTTTTCGGTGCAGTTGTGGGCTTATTCCTACATCCTGTAGATACATTCTGTGCCTTGATTGGTGGAATCGTATTGGTCTTACAGGGGATTGTTGGTGCTATTGTCGATTTAGTGCTGAACATTATTAATGTGGTCGGCGTAATGTTCTAATCTGGATTAAAACTTACTACAAACTTACAGCCCCTTATTCTTCGGAGTAAGGGGCTTTTTCGTATCCACACAAATCACAATTATCACAGGGAAACAAAGGGGGTGATAGCTATTACAATAGTCTGTGGTTTTGGTGCATTATGGGTATTTTGCCCATGCCGTTTGACGGTTTTGCAACCGAGATGACCGCAGACAGACCGCAAAATCTAGTATTTTTAAATTAAACTGTTCGTTAACAATATATTGGTAATGTCCCAAGTT
>DDLT01000016.1 GCA_002340265.1 Lentisphaeria bacterium UBA2565
TGGATGAACCAACTTCTGGACTTGATCCGATTGGTTGTCGTGAAGTAAAGGATTTGATTCAGTTTCTATCAAGTCAGGATAAAAGCATTATCATGAGTAGTCACCTGCTTTCGGATGTGCAGGATGTCTGCGATTATGCGATGATTTTGTACGGCGGAAAGGTTTGCGCGGAAGGCAGGATGAGCGAACTACTGAAGGTGAGCGAGTTGACAACAGTGACATTTCCGAGTGAAAATGAAGAAGTTTTGCAGACGTTGAACAAATCGGTTCCAAAAGCTGATATTAAAATCTCGAACCCGACGCAGAGTTTGGAAGATCTATTTCTGAACGTCATCAGCGGTGCGAGTAAGGATATCGAAAGTTCGGGTGCACACTCAGGAACGGGTTCGGCGGATTACCTGAAAAAACAGAATGATGCACTGAGTCAGTATCTTGCTAAAGATGAAGCTCCGACAATTTCAGAGCCGACAAAGCCGAAAGTGACTGTAAATTCGAATGTATTGAATGCACTTGTTGATGACAATGAAGAGAGTGAACCGACAGAAGTTGTGAAAGTGGCGAGTGATTCGAATGATGAAATTAATGATAAGTTAAAAAGTTTACTATAATGGAATTTTGTTTTAAAGATCGGTCTTTTGAGATTGGAAAGAAGACCTATGTGATGGCAATTATGAATGTGACTCCTGACTCTTTTTCGGAAAATGGAGTTAATTTTTCTTTGCAGAAGTCGATTGAGACGGCGAAGAAAATGATTGCGGCGGGCGTAGATGTGATTGACGTCGGAGGTGAATCGACTCGTCCGGGCGCGGCAGAAATTGGAATCGAAGAGGAAATTTCCCGTGTGGTTCCTTTTATCAAAGCGCTTCGTGAGTTTTCGGATATCCCGGTGAGTATCGACACTTGGAAAAGTGAGGTGGCGGTAGCGGCAATTGAGGCCGGAGCTGATATTATCAATGATGTGACGGGGTTTCATCGTGACGAGAAGTTGAAGGATGTGGCGGCGAAGTATGGCGTTGGCTGCATTGCGATGCATATGCGCGGTACGCCGAAAACGATGCAAAATCTGGAAAATCTTCAATATGTGAATTTAGTTGCTGATATTTGCGACTACTTTAAAAATACGGTCGAAATGTTGAAGTCGGCTGGGGTTGATGAATCAAAAATCATGCTTGATCCCGGAATCGGATTCAGTAAGAGCTGTGAACAGAATCTGCAACTTGTGAAGGAGTTGAAGAGTTTTAAATCGCTTGGTTTTCCGGTTTTTCTAGGTCCTTCACGAAAGTCGTTTATTGGACAGGTTCTTGATATTAAGGAGCCGGAGAATAGAGTTTGGGGGACGGTGGCGGTGATCGCAATCGGTATTAGCAATGGTGCGGATATGATTCGTATTCATGATTTTGAGGAAATGGTTCAAGTTGCCAAAATGAGCGACAGTTTAAAGTGATTTCGTCACTACTTTATATTTTTTAGCACAGCTTTAAGTGCAAAACTAACAAGGAAATTTTTTGTGAGTTCAGATCAAATTATAAGTGCAGTTGTAACTAACGGTAAAATCGGTGTGCAGATTATGGTTCTGTATCTGATTGTTTACTCGGTTCTGGTGTTTATTCGAGGAACGAGAGGAGCACCTATTCTGGCAGGCTTAACGATTTTGACGCTGCTTGTTTGGGTATTTTCGACATTTTTAGAATTGGAAGTGTTGGGTTGGCTTTTGACGAATATGTGGGCGGTGATTCCGTTTTCTATTCTGGTAATTTTTCAGCCGGAACTTCGCCGTGCGTTTGCAGAGCTAGGAACAAGTCCACAGCAGCGAACACTTCCACAGGGAAGTAGTCGTAAAAGTAAGGAAACCATCGATACGTTGGTGGAGACTGCGTTTTATCTTGCTGAACGGAAAATCGGGGCGTTGATTGCGGTGGAACGATATATCGGTATGAGAAATACGGCCGAAACTGGAACGTTGATTAATACGGCGCTGAATGGCGATCTTCTTTCTACTATTTTTTATCCGAATACGCCGCTTCACGATGGTGGTGTAATTGTGAAGAATGGTCGACTGATTGCGGCTGGTTGTATTTTTCCTTTAAGTCAAAATGATGAAATTAGTCGAAGCCTCGGCACACGTCACCGTGCGGGTGTAGGAATTACGGAAGAGACGGATTGTGTTTCGGTCATTGTTTCTGAGGAGACTGGCAAGGTGAGTTTGGCGTATATGGGACATTTGGTTCGTGATATTGATGAAGAACGCATGCGTCGACACTTAGTCAATTATCTAGTTAAAGTGAAAGATAGAGACCGTGTGGTGAAAGATTTGAATGAAAATAGCGAGGAGACTGGATAATGTTGCATGATCTTTTTATAAAAGACTGGCTGAGAAAGTTGACAGCACTCTTCTTTGCGGTCTTGATTTGGTATGTGGTTAGCTTGCAACTCCACGAACCTGCAACTTTTCGTAAAATTCCGGTAGTAGTGCAGGTTCAACCTCCATACACAATTGTTAATAAAGGTACGCAATTTGTAAAAGTAGTACTTCGTGGTCCAGAAAGTCGTTTGAAGGAGATAAACTCTAGTGATATCCTCATCGAAATGGACTTATTGGATCTCGCCGAGACAGGGACTATTCAGCGAGCGGTAACTAATGAATACATTACTGTTCCACATGGAGTTACTGTTGATCAGGTTATTCCGAGTCACGTATCGATTAACATTGACCAGATTGAAAGCAAGGATGTTCCTGTTCGTATTGTTACTTCAGGAAGATTACCCGACAGTTTACGTGAGGTCGAAGAAAAGCGCTCAGTAATTCCACAAAAGGTGACCGTTATTGGCCCTTCACGACTTCTTGCTGACATTGATAACGTGCACACTGAAACTGAATATTTTGATTCAAAAGTAATCGACTCTTATGAAAAGACGGTTTCAATTTCCAAACAGCTGTCGCAGGTGACAGTAAGTCCGGAAAAGGTTGCGGTTTCTTTTGTTATCAACGAGGTAAATGGCGAAGAGGTGGTGCGAAATCTGCCGATTTCTGTGCTGAATGGTGTGAAGGAAAGCGAGTTGGAAATGAGCCGTACAATCAATACGCTGGATCAGGTGACAGTTGTTGGTCCGAAAGATGACTTGAAAAGTATCGCTTTGGATCAAATTAAGGCGTTTATTGATATCTCTAAAATTGAGGATGAGGGCATTCATAAAGTGCCGGTAAATGTTTGGTTGGAAAATAGTGATTTGAAAGTGATTTTTGTTTCTCCTTCGACTATTGATATCGAAATGAAGAAGAAACTTAAAGAGGTTCTGGATGGAAAGTTGATTCCAGAAATTGATGTTGACCTGAAGCTTGAAGAGGTCGAAGAGGAAAATAAGTCACTATTGGAAGAATAATGTATATATACACAAGAACAGGCGATAAGGGAACAACCGGACTTTATGACGGTCGACGCGTTCCGAAAAATGACCTGAGAATTATGGCTGTCGGAACTTTAGATGAATTGGTCTCATTTATCGGTTTGGCAAGAGTTGCGGCTCAGGAAAGTCAGGAGCTTTCACGTATTCTTTTAGAGATTCAGGATGAACTTTTTGTCGTTGGAGCAGAAGTCGCAACCGACGATATTTCGAAGCTTAAAAAGACCGTTGATGCGAACTCTTGGGAACGTTTCGAATCTTGGATTGATATGTTTTCGGGAAGAACGGAAAAGAAAAATGTTTTTGTTCGACCCGGAACAAATGAGTTATCAGCCCGCCTTCATGTGTGTCGGTCGGTTTGCCGTCGTTTGGAGCGGGAAATGATTACACTTTCGGAAAGCGAGAAGAAGCTCCGTGAAGAGGCTTTGATTTACGTCAATCGCTTGTCGGATCTATTTTTTGCAATGGCGAATTGTGTGGCTTGATAGATAGATGGTGTCTGTGAGAAGATAGAAAAAAGTAACACCTTACTTCTTTCATCCTCTCACTTTATTTGTAGTGTTTATTCTCCGGAAGTTTCAGCACCCGCGGCACTATCAGCCAATTTCTGAGCATATTTAACAACAGCCATTTTTGCTCGAGGTGAGAGTACTGGAGCAAGGTTCTGAATATCATCCATAAATTTGTTTTGTCCTTCGCTTGGGAACGGACTGATTTTCGCCGACTCTTTCGGAACCACATAAAGTCCGTAATCATCGTTCATTTTCAGTACACCCGACATGATGCTGGTTTTTATCTGTCCATCTTCGCGTTCTTCAATCAATCCATAGCGTTTCAGAAATGCAGGAACAAATTTCTGGTGAATTAAGATTGTAATTCGCCCACCAAACGTTTTTTCATCATAAGTACTGGCTGTGAAGTAACGGAATCCCTTTTTCAACCTTTTATCACGCCCGATTGACGGTGAAACTGAACCGACGTTCAAACTCACGTCTTTGTTAATAAAATTGTAATAATCTGCCTCATATAGCATTGCCGTACGTTTTGGTAATTTACCGGAAAATGCAGCAAGCGATGAAAGCATTAGTCCACATAGCAGTTGCTTTTTCATTTAGAGTCTCCCTTTTTGTTTGAAAAATTAAAATGTGCCGTTAAGCTGTAACTTTATGTCCAAATAATCAATATGATATTTTGGTTTTTATTAATTAAGTGGGAGAACCTTATGAAAAAAATTATTACAGCCCTATTTATGACTGTTTTCTGCAGTTTAGCAATGGCGGATTCCAGAAAAATACCTAAGTATACTGCATCATACTACAAAATGTATATTGATAAGTTTTTAGGGAAAGAAGTGAAGCTTTATATCAGGAATTTTTATGTAAATTCGTCATATAGTGGGAAAAAAGGTGAATTTCTGTCTGGTCATAAAACCGGCTATGCCTATACACATTATCGTGATGACTACGGCGGATCTATCAAGATTTCCATTCCAGAGGATCTGTTTATAAAAACTGTCGAGAAATATGGAACCGATAGTGACTATATCGGTTATAGCAAATATAGAACAAAGCCCCTAACAGGCATTCTTCATAAAGAGAACAGTACGCTATGGATTGAAATGAAAAATGCTGATAACACTTACTCGAGCAAAGGCATTAAAACCATGAAAAAGGCAACTTCAAAAGAGCAGGACATGGACACTTTGGAGGCTATTGTTGATGCGCTCAGCGAATCTAAACGTAAAAAACTCCTAGCTTATGCAAAGAAGCTGAGAAATAACTAATGACATTTTCTTAAAAGCAGGTGATTTTCAATGCGGTTTGTTTATCTTAACAGACTGTTTTTGAAATCATTCACTTTTAAGAAAAAAGATTATATCATGTCAGAAGAAACCATTGCCAGTATCGCAACTGCTCCCGGCGGTGCTATCGGAGTTATCAGAATCTCCGGTTCATCGGCTCTAGAAATTGCTCAGAAAGTTTGGAACTCACAGCGAGAAATTAGCCCTGTCGAACCTCGAAAGATGTAACTGGGAGAATGCTGCGATGAAAACTCTTCGATTGAGCAGGCACTCTTGGTTTATATGCCTGGTCCCAACAGTTATACCGGAGAAGATGTGGTAGAACTGCAGTGTCATGGTGGTGCATTTTCTTCACGTCGACTTCTTGCTGCAGTTTTGAAAAACGGTGCGCGCCATGCTGAAGCCGGTGAATTTACCCGTCGCGCATTTATCAATGGTAAAATGGATCTGACTCAGGCGGAAGCCGTAATCGATATTATTCAGGCACATTCGGAAATGGCACTCCATGTTGCAAACCGCCAGCTTGACGGATCAATCGGCCGTAAAGCCAATTCTCTTTATGATTTGGCAGAACACCTGCTTTCCGAAATCGAAGTTCGTATGGACTTTGTTGAAGAAGATTTGGACTTTGAATCCGGGCGAGATCTTTCCAATCGCTTGAAAGGTTTACTTGAAGAAGTTCAAAAACTTAAAGAATCCAAAAACGAAGGTGAAGTATTGCGCCATGGCATCAAAGTCGTACTCGGTGGCGCGCCTAACGCCGGTAAATCCAGTATGATGAACCTGTTTCTCGGTCGAGATCGTGCAATTGTTACTGAGATTCCGGGAACAACCCGTGATGTTCTGGAAGAGTTTGCTCATGTGCGAGGCATTCCGGTTCGACTTTTTGATACCGCCGGAATTCGTGAAGCCGAAGACAAAGTTGAAAAAATCGGTGTAGACCGTAGCCGTTCATATCTGCAGGAAGCGCAGATTATTCTCTGGATGGTGGATTCCACAAATCCCGAAACCTTAAACGAAATACCAAAAGAGTTGCTGGAACGCGAAGAGTTGATTGTCGTTGCCAACAAATGCGACGATGAAAACTCAAAGCCGTTAAATCTTCCTGAAACTGTCAAAACCGTCAAAACCTCCGCTCTAACAGGCGAGGGATTTGATCAGCTTCTTGATGGAATCGAAAGCTTAGTCTGGAAATACCCACACTCCGAAGACGTCGACGTCGCCGTAAACAGTCGTCATGCAGAACTTCTGGAAAAAGCGGAAAGCGAACTGAAAGAAGTTCTTTTTGCCATCGAACTGGAAGAGTGGGAAATCGTTGCAGTCGCACTTCGCGGTGTATTGCACAATATCGGAAGTATTACCGGCAAAGCCGTTTCCCCGGACATTTTAGACAACATCTTTTCCCGCTTCTGCATCGGAAAATAGCCTTTTTGCATATTCATAGAACCTTCAGGCAGTTGCACAAAGGCTTTGCACAGATTTCTACAGTCTTCATAAAGTTGCACAAGGGCTTCGTGCTGATGCTCGCTATGATAAACGTCTGCACGACACCTTCAGGCAATTGCACAAAGGCTTCGCGCAGCTTTCTACAGCCTTCAGGCAGTTGCACAAAGGCTTCGTGTAGATGCTCGCTATAATAAACATCAGTACGACACCTTCACGCAGTTGCACAAAGGCTTTATACAGATGTTTTTCGTCATAAAAGAAAATGACTTCGGAACTTATTCAGAATATAATTAACCGCCGCAGGCGGTGTGAATCTGGGTAGCCTCGGGTGGAGAAAGCGAAGCGAACGCAACCCGTGGAATAGATGTGTAAATAAAATTGCAGAGCCCCCGTAGGGTGGCGACATATAGTTACTTTAATCTAAATAATATTCCGCATTGAAAGGGACACCATTTTTCTCTAAAAATAACCTTAGTTCGTTTTCATACGAAAGGCGATGGTGATGTTCTTTTTGAGTTTTAATATATTCAACTACAGCCTCCTTTGCTGATTCGCTGACAGAAAATGCAGAAAATCCGGGTTGCCATGCAAAATCTGTTAAATTTTGAAACCGTTTATGAATCCAATTTGTTGAACCCACTTTGATGGATTTGACTAGTTGTGAAATTGACACAGAAGGCTTAATAGTCAATAACATATGTATATGATCTTCAATTCCATTGATTTGTAGAACCTGAACTTTTTCATTTTTCGCAATACCGCAAATGTATTTGTACAGTTCCTCACGCATGTCTGAATAGAGCAGATTGGTGCGGCCTTTGGTGCTGAAGATGACATGAATTAATAAATTTGAAAATGTATGCCCCATCATGTTCTCAATCTATATCGTACCCTGCGGGCACGAGTATTAATATTTCGAAATTCACCACGGGTTGCGTTCGCTTCGCTTTCTCCACCCGAGGCTAACTAGATTTTCACCAACTGCGTTGGCTTGTTAAAAAAAAATTGGCTATGTTCCAGTTAAGGGTT
>DDLT01000008.1 GCA_002340265.1 Lentisphaeria bacterium UBA2565
AGCACTGGATGTACTTGGCTTAAAGAAAAATTTTAATAACAACCCTTAACTGGAACATAGCTAATAAAAAAGGCTGACTTGGGATTTCCCATAGTCAGCCTTAAAATTGCTATATTTTAGCTTTATCCGTATTTTTTTGTAATCAGGTCTGCTGTTATTCGTCCCGATTCGTAAATTGTCGGCAATCCGCTTCCCGGATGTGTTCCGCCTCCGACGAGGTAACAGTTTTCAAACTCTTCAAACTTATTGTGCGGCCTGAAGTAGAGCATTTGTGTGGTATTGTGGGCAAGATTAAATGTCGCTCCACGATAAACGTTGTACCTTTCTTCCCACTTTTTGGGAGTAATAGTTTCCATTTCCACAATGTGATCCGTGAAATCAGGAACATTAAGTTTTTCCATAATTGTGTTTAGTACTTTGTCTTTGAAAGATTTTTCTTCCTTTTCCCAGTCAATCCCGCTACGCTGGTTTGGAGCTGGAACAAGTACATATATGGCAGAGTGGCCTTCCGGTGCGAGCGTAGAATCATTTAGGCTTGCATTTCGAATATAAAAAGAGAACTCTTCGGACAGACATTTATTGTCAAAAATATCTTTCACATTCTCTTTGTATGATTCTGCAAAAATGATTGAGTGGTGCGGCAGTTCTTCATAGAGTTTATCCAAACCGATATAAAGCATAAAGGTGGAACATGAAAAGCGTTTCTTATCCAGACCTTTCTCGTTATACTTTTTGAGTTTGGACTGATCTACCAGATTGCTCATAGAGTAGGCAAAGTCGGAATTGATGATAACCTCATCAAACATCATGCTTTCACCATTGGTGAGTTTCACGCCCTTTGCTGTCTTCTTATCCAGAATAAGGGATTCCACTTCGTGATTGAGCTTTATTGTTCCGCCATTTTGCCATACAACTTTCGCCATGGCGTTTGAGATTTCAGAGAGGCCACCAATGGTGTGTTCTACCCCATATTCGTATTCCACAAAACCGAGCATTGCAAAGAACCCGGGACATTCCCACGGTGACATGCCGAGATATTTAGATTGAAAGGAAAAGGCAAGAGCCAGTTTTTCGTCGCCGAAGTAGTCGTAAAGTACCTGAAAAACTGAACGTTTGGAAAGTGCATATTTAAGGACTTTAAGAGTGTTGATATGAAAGAGCTGGCTGATTTTGTCATAAGGCATCTGAAGACACGGCACCATTCGCTCAAAGCGTTCGCGTTCGCTGTTCATATAGTTGTCGAAAGAGTCGCTGTGCCCGGGAAACACTTTATCGATTTCCTCTTTTACTTTACTGTGGTCGGGGCTGGTCTGTAAAACTCTGTCGTGGAACTGTAGGCGGTACATCGGATCAAGCTTTACAAAGTCGAGCAACTCTTCACTTTTTGCACCCGCGGCTTCGAATACCTCATCAAGAATATATCGCATCATGAGAAACGTGGGGCCAAGATCGAATTTGTACGGACCTAGTTCGAGGCAACTGTTACGACCCCCGACTTTAGTTTCACGTTCTAGAATTGTGACTTTGAACCCGCGATTTGCGAGAATCATTCCGGCAGTTAATCCGCCTGGTCCAGCTCCGATAATTCCAATGTGTTTGCTCATAGTTTAGCTACCTATTCTCTGATGAGTTGTTTTACTGCCGCTTCTACTTTCTGAAAATCAACATCTGTACTTCTGCATGCGCCATTTGGAAGGCTGTTATGGATCGCCAGTACGGGTTTTGGAAATACAGCCATAATTCCGGCTTTCAGTTCAGCTTCGCAGGCAATCGCTATAACCGCTTTGACTTTTGGATTTTTGACCGCTTTTATTGCCTCTCGCCCGCCTTGCGCGACGACAACTTTGACACCTGTGCGTTTTGACAGATCAAGCAGGTTTTCACATTTACATTGTCCGCACGACTTGCAGTTGTTGATGTCGCTGTGGACATCCTGCTGGCACTCTTTCTTTTGAAGACAGTGAGGTGCTAGAACTAGTAAGTTTTCAGCGGGGACTTTGAGTTTTCTAAATTTTATAATCTTGTTGCTTAATTTTATAATCATCTCAGCGAGCATATTTATTCCGTTAGCTAAGTTACACGTTTATTTAGTTTCGAGCAGTAGTATAGTCAGAAAGTTCTTACTCATCAACTGGTAAGGACGTATTTGTATAAGTTTCTGAATGTTGTCTTATTTCAGCTTTTCTGCACTTTCTTTTGCTTTTTGTTTGAGCCATTTGTCCTGATGGGATTTGATGGGCTTTTTAGATATTTCCTGATAAATTTTAAGTGCTTCATCATTATTGTCGAGCTGTTCCAGTGTTATCGCCAGTTGAAATGCTGGATATATGGTTTCGGGAGAAAGTTTAACCGCGTTTCGTAGCATTTTTTCGGAATCATCCAGATCTCCTTCCGGAAGTTTGCCGAAAAAGATTTGTGCGAGTTTTTTTGAAAAGCTGTCTAAGTTAGCGACTTCTCGGTAGTAAATCCCAAGCACCACATAACCTTGTGCAGCGTTTGGAGCTAATTTGATCGACTTTGATCCGTGACTATAGAGTTCCTGTGAAAGTTTTACTTTTTGCCGTCTTCCTTTAAAGTGGATCAAATTGCCAATCGAAGATGCCAATTCGAAATGTGCGGTAGCTGAATCAGGAGATTTGATCACTAAAACTCTTCCGGTTTCTACAGCTTTTTCAAAAAAGCTTTGGGCTTTCTCGGTTTGCGGTTTATCAGATGAAATTGCATCAACGCCACAACTTTTATAAGTTCGGACAAGTTTTAGTAAAACTTCCGGATTTTCTTTATCCAGTTCGTACGCTTTTTGGTAGTAGAGAAGTGCGTCTTCATTTTTAAAACTTTCATACAACGCATCGCCTTTGTTCAAGAAAGAAGATATAACAATCTTTTCTGCTTTCAGGCTAAGAGATAAGACTGATATAATAATTATTAAGTAGGTAAAAAACTTCACAAAAACCTCAAATAATGATGTCGTAAAAGTACGGAGTAAACTTCGGTGGCTAAGGTAGGGCAACAAGTTGTATTTGTCTACCAAATTGGCATTGCACAAAAGGTTTGCAATTGGTGCTAATTAGTTGGAACAATGTTGTTGTTCGGTGATGCAGGGTAAATAATCAACTCGGATTCGGGTAATGACTTGAAAGGCAGTTATCAAGGCATTATTTAAGCGCGGACAAAACGAGTTGATTGAACAAATTAAGATATAAAAATTTTGAGGTAATTTGCGATGAGAATGTCACAACTTATTGGTAAAAGAATTAAAGAGGCGCCGAAAGACGCTCAGACTATTAGTCATATTTACATGATTCGCGGCGGTTATGTGCGCCCGATGTCAGCGGGAATCTACTCGCTTCTACCGCTTGGAAAACGCATTGCGGCTAAAACCGAAGCGATTATTCGTGAGGAAATGGATAAAATTAGTGGTCAGGAATGTCTGATGCCGTTGGTGATGACGGCAGAACTTTGGCGTGAAACTGGTCGTTACGACTCTATCGGTGACGAGCTACTTCGTTTTAAAGATAGAAATAGTAAAGAGATGCTGCTTGGAATGACTCACGAGGAGGCGTTTACTGCAATCGCCCGTAGTGAAATCAGCTCTTACAAACAGCTTCCTGTAATGCTTTATCAGATTCAGACAAAATACCGTGATGAGGCGCGTCCGCGTGCAGGATTGATTCGTGTTCGTGAATTTACTATGAAAGATGCCTACTCTTTTCACAGTTCTCAGGAATGTCTGGAATCTTACTATATGGAAGCACACGAAGCGTACGAACGCATTTTCAAACGTCTTGGCATGACAAATGTGATTTCAATTGAATCCGATTCCGGTATGATGGGCGGAAGTGTGTCGCACGAGTTTATGGCAGTTGCCGATTGCGGTGAGGATGTACTTTTCCTTTCTCGTGACGGAACTTCTTACAAGGCGAACCGTGAAATTGCTGTCGCTGATTATAAATTTGAAAAACAGCCAATGAAAGAACTGGAAGAGGTTCATACGCCGAACGCACAGACAATCGAAGAAGTGGCGACGTTCATGGGCGATGCAATCGAAGATCACGGAAAAGCAGTGATTTACTCTGATGATGACGGACAAGTTTACTTTGTGTCAATTCGTGGTGATTTCGAGGTAAATGAAGCGAAATTGAAGAAGTTTGTCGGACGTGCAGATCTGACTTTTGCAACTGATGAACAGGTTGCGGAAATCGGTGCGGTTGTCGGTTATGCGTCTCCAATGGGAATTGACCCAGAGAAAGTAAAAATCATCTTTGATCGTTCCGCAGCAGAAAGCTCAAATCTTACAGTCGGTGCAAATAAAGAAGGTTATCATGTGAAGAACTTCAACTTCGACCGTGATATCGATACCTCAAAAGTTTCAGTTACCGATATTGCGACAGTGCGTGCCGGTGATCCATGTCCTGTAACAGGTGAACCGCTTGTAGAAAAGCGCGGAATCGAGGTTGGTAACATCTTCCAGCTTGGAACAAAATATTCTGAAGCGATGGGCGCGAAATATCTGGATCAAACCGGAAAAGCGCAAACTATGATTATGGGTTGTTACGGCATCGGAGTAGGGCGTTCGTTTGCGTCGGTAATCGAAGACTCTCACGACGACTACGGACCAATCTGGCCGATTTCAATTGCACCATATCAGGTTCATATCTGTACCCTGAATGCGAATAAAGCGGAAGTAAAAGAGGCTTCTGAAAAGCTTTACAAAGAGCTTCAGGCGAAAGGTATTGAAGTTCTTTTAGAAGATCGTAACGAAAAGGCCGGATTCATCTTCAATGATGCCGATCTAATCGGAATTCCACATCGCTTGATTGTATCTCCAAAGAACCTGAAACAGGGACTTGTAGAGTACAAAACGCGTGACGGACAGGTGAAAGAGTCTTTCACAATCGAAGAAGCGGTAGAGAAAGTCGTGACTTTGGTAAACGAAGACTTAGCAAACTACAGATAGTTCATTTTACGTACTGCATGTTGTGTTATGCGTATTGCGTTAAATATTTTAAAAGCCACTCCAATTCGGGGTGGCTTTTTTTGTGCATTTTAATGCAATACGTACTAAGTGTTACGTCTAGTTTAGCAGTTTATTCACTTGCTTCGCATCGTGAGTTTAGGAGTTTAAACCGCAATGCCAAAGTGAGCTAAACTTTTAAGCTCATAAAGCTGTAGAAAAGGTAATCCAGCTAAACTAAACAGTTAGGTCGTAGCCAATTGTATAAGTGGGAAACATATAGGCCAAGCCAACTAACGAAACGAGAATTAGTTCAATAGCTAAAAGAATTATCAACAGTGTTTCAGTCTTAGCTTGCTTGTTGATTAGTTTACCTGCAAATAATAAAATCAAAAATATTATTGGTATAAAAATGCTGTAACTCAGAGCCATTTCAGTCAGCCATGGGAGCGGTTCACCTTTTCCTAGAAGCTCTTCAAAATGTTTTATTGTGAGCATGTTGCCAAGGTGTAAAATGAATAAAATTAAAATTTGAATACCGCAGATAATTGCAGTAGCAGTTTTCTTAAGTCTCATATTCTAACTCTTAATTATTAATTTTTAATTCTTAATTCTTAATTAACTTCGTGTAAGCAATTGGCGGAAGTGTGCCTGCTGGACGTCTATTTGTGCGTTTCTTTCCATCTTTAGTGAAGTTTTTTGTCACGACTTTATCGATGATGATGTTGCCGGAGTATTTGATTTCTTCTTCGGCGATTAAGGTTATTTTTAGGCGACGGTTCTCAAATTTCTGACTTTTTATAGTGACACCTTTCGGCGCTTTTAAAAGGTAGAAATTGAATGTGGAGTGATCGAATGTCGGATCGGAAGTTTTGTATTCGACTGTGGACTCTTTGCCTTTTTCGAGTTTTAGTGGTTTGTCATTTACTAGCGTCAAGTATGGAATGCCGCTTCTGGCATTCAGATTCCGAACTTGGAAATTTTCGGTCGGTACATGATGAAGCCACAAAAATGCCTGCTGAAAGGCGTCGGTTGGAATCACATCTTTCTGAAACTCTTTCTGTGACTCAGGATAGGCGATAAACTCTAAGTTTTGATTTCCTGCTTTCAGTTCGTTGCTTGCATAAAGTACGGCGGAAACTTGGTTGGCATCAGCTGGAACTTTTGCGCCTTCGAGCCAGAATTTGGATTTTTTATCTTTTACCTTGATGATAATTGGTTCGTCAAAGGTGTTATAACGATCGACTTTGAAATTGATGGCAGTTCCAAAACCGGAAATTACCTGCATGTTTGATTGGTCGATATACACATCGAATCGCGGTTTCAACGGGTTTATCTGAATATTGTAACCGAACTCTTTTCCTCCATTTTGCGTTGTGTCACTGACTCGGGCAATAAATGTCCCTTCATGTGGTGCTTTAAAGATTATTTGTGAATCAGGGAAGACGGTTTGCAGGCCGATGCGGTGCTGCACTTTCATATCGTCATTTGAGGCTAATATTTTGCCGTCTTCGTCACAAATCTGCAGAAAGGTGTCGATTGGAGATTTGAGTGTTCTGGCAACTGTTCTGATTTCAAAACTTTGATCTTTTTTTGCTTTGAATGGATGTGATCGTACAATTCCCGGTTTGTCGATATAAGAGTCGAACTTTTTAAGCTCTGGCTTCTTATAGTTTTCAATAATTAGTCGGTAGACGAAATCATCGCGACCTCGATAAATGGAATCACGAAGTTCTACGCTGTACACTCCCGCTTCTTTTGCCTGAAAGCTGCTTCGCGGATCGGGTTCAAAACCATCACAATCTGCATATTTTACAAGTTTTCCGTTTGGGTCACGAACTGTCAGCATAGCTTCGAACCAGCCGGGAACTCCGTCAGCTAAGAATGGTTTAATTTCTCGAGCTTGAACCTTTAGAGAGACTTTTTGATTTTTGTTCACATTAAACTTAAAAATATCGAAATCTCCAGGAAAGATTTCTCCGTTGATGCAAATTGGCAAATCGTATGGTTTTATTTTTTGAATCTGATTTTCATGGAGAGGTTCAATCTCATTCACTTCCGATTTTTCAGAAACAAAGAAGTAAACCGGTTTACTGACACCGCTGTAGTTTTTTAGACGAATCTCCTTTTTCCCCGGTTTTACAGTTTCGGGAATGGTAAGGCGGATGCGAATTCCATTGGCAAAATCTGCATTGGGTTTATTTCGCTGACGCTCGAATCGATACTTATATTTTGCTCGACTGAGGTCACTCTTAGTTAATTTCTCATCACTATGTTTAAATTTGTACAGATCCATCAAATCAGGTAACTGTTCTTTGACTTCAGAAGAGAGAGTATCGCCGACTTTTGTCTCTCTCAGCATTTTACTTAAAGCTTGGCGTTGTTCCTTTTCGGTAGAAGAACCGCGGACAAATTTATCATAAACGAGTTCAATTTTGATATCTTTGTCGTTAATGAGTGGTGTCGCTTTGTTGGCTTTTTGTCCATAAAGTTCAACTTCAATTGTAGTTCCTTTGGGCGCTCCGGCGGGAAAACAGTGGCTCAGTTTCGGTTGATTTGAACTACTTTGCGCGAAGATAAGCGTCGTTGCAAAAATAGCGAAGGTTGTAATAACTCTTTTCATGATAAACTCCTAAACCTTCATAATCTCTTTCAAACGCCCGTATTTGGACGCTTTTTGCATAATCGGCACATTTAACCCGATGTTGTTTTTCATCGGCGCGTCGGGATTTATTCCCATAAGCTCAAGCATACTTCCCAGCAGATCCTGAGGATAAATTGGTCGTTCCGCTACCTCTTCTCCGGTTCTGCTACTTGAACCGACAACTTGTCCGCCCTTGAAGCCGCCTCCGGCAACAAGTCCGTTGAAACATTTTCCCCAATGACTTCTACCGCCGTTCCAAGGCGCATCCCACTGAACGCGTGGAGTTCTGCCGAATTCACCGCCCCACCAGACGATGGTTTGATCGAGAAGTCCACGGTCTGACAGATCTTTTATCAACATTGCCAATCCTTGATCGAGTGCAGGATGTGTTCGGTTTAACGTGTTAAAATGCTGCTTATGTGTGTCCCAACCCGGGAAATTGATGGTGATATACGGCACGCCTTTTTCGACAAGTCGTCTTGCAGCGAGGCAAGTCTGTCCAAACCAGTTTCTTCCGTAGGCTTCACGAATCGCTTCAGATTCTAATCCGAGGTCAAAAACTTTGATATCATCGCCTTCTAGAAGACCGTAGGCATTCTTACGGCTTTGTTTGACGCTTGAGGAATAGCTGTTTTTTCTCGGTCTGTAACCGGAAATCTTTTGCAGCATTTCTCGGCGGGAAGACTGGCGGTATTTATCAATACCTTTTACCACAAAACCATCAACCAGAAACGGATCGCTGTTTGGATTTCCACCTGTTATAAACGGTTTGTATTTGTCGCCGAGAAAACCGGAAGGAGAGAATCGTCCCTGCGATTTGGTCAATACGACATAAGGCGGAATCGAACTACGGTAACCTTTGTCATAACCTTTCATCATCGAAACGATGGCGCCGAGTGACGGAAATACAGTTTTTCCTTCCACTTTTCGGCCGGTTTGAGTTAAATAAGCCGCTGTTTCGTGAGCAAATACACCGTGAGTCAGACTTCGTAAAATTGAATATTTGTCGGCTTGTTTGGCAAGGTTTGGGAAATGTTGACCGATGCGGATTCCGGAGACATTGGTTTCAATTGGCTTATCCAAAGGTCCGCAGAAATCTCTTCCAGCTTCCGGTTTCGGGTCAAAAGTATCAAGGTGTGAAGGACCTCCCCACATCCAGATTTGAATAATGGATTTTGCTCTTTTTCGTGGTTTCAGAAGCGGCGCGGCGATGGAGTTTGATAAAGGAATTGTTGCGCCGGCTGCGAGCATTGTTTGAATGAATTGTCGTCTTGATTGTTCCATATTAGTACCTCGCTCCGAATTCTTCGCTGTTAATCAAGCTCCAGCATAAATCCTGTAGGGTTTGACGTTGTTTTTCTTTGTTCGATTTAATCATCTTCTTCGCCGCTTCAAGTTCTCGCTTATCAGGGTAGCGTGAAAGTGTGTTGAGCCATAAATATTGAAGCGATTTTGTCAGGTTTTTTGAATCCAGCGGGAGTGTTCGTAGAATCCAGCTTTTGTCAATCCAGGTATTGATTTCAGTAGAGTTGATCATGAAAAGACGTTGAGATTCGGTCGCGGTTTTTACACGATCGTATTCAAATCCGGTGTCGCGGGAAGGTCGACCAAAAGTTTCCAGCAATTTACTGGTGATTGATCCGTCAGCAAGTTCGATGGTTGCCATATCTTTCGGATAGTGCGAAAATGGCTCAGGTGTATCGCTCATATAACTGACTTGGGTTCCGAAAACCTGACAGAGCACGTCTTGGAGAATTTCGGCATCATAAGCCCGCATTTTGTAGTTTGGAGAGCGGGATTGATAGACTCGTGAAGACATTATCATTCGGTAAAACCCTTTGATGTTGTAGCCGGATTTCACAAACTGTTTTGATAGATAGTTTAGTAAAAGTGATTTGTTGAACTCTTTGGTATTGGTGAACTTGTCCGGTGTCCCGACTATAGACTTACCGAAAGTCCAGTACCAGATACGGTTTGCGTAGGCTTTGGCAAAATATGGATTTTCTTTTGCAACAAGCCAGTTGGCAAAGGTTCGCCGAGGATCTTTTTCTGCTGAAATTGATATACTTTTCCCATCCGGCATTTTAAGTGTGGTTTTAGTCGGTTCTTTTCGATTCCAGTAGACAATCTGTTCTTTCCATTCGGATGTCGGTTTGAACGAAACGGATTCAAAAATAACTTTAAAATCGTCCTGCACTTTTTGCGGAAAGTGCATCAATTCATCGCCCATAAACGAAATTGTGACCGCTTCCGCAAGAGAGTAGGGATCGTTTGCCTGTGTCGCACGTAAAAAATTGGAAGGTGGATTGCGGAAGTTGCTGCCGCTGGCGGTAATAAGCTGATAAACAAACTCATCATAGCGCATATTCTGCAGCATGCAGTTTTTGATCCAACGCGAGTAAACAGCCGCCGCATTCGGCCAGAGGTTTATCGGAAATTCGGATTTGATACGCAATACATCGCCCCAGCGGAGCGTCTGATAGGTCGCGAACTCTTCAGATTCCAGCAGCTGATCTATCAACTTTAACCTTTTTTTAGGACTGTTATCTTCAAAGAAGTTTATGAGTTGGTCGACAGTTGGAAGTTGTCCAGTTAAATCCAGATAAACACGTCGGGCAAAATGCTGATCACTTATCAGACTTGTCGTGTTACTGAAATAAGAGTCGAGTTTTGTGGGATTTAAAATACTTTTTTTAAAGGCCTGCTTTGAGTCCGATTTGATGCGTTCGAGTGTTTGCGAATTAACCGTTTTACCACTTTCTGATCCGAGAAGGTTTTCGCTTTCAGACGTGATTTCCAGTATTTTAAGCCGCTGTTTCTCGTCAAGTATTTCAAGAGCTTTGTCATAGGCTTTAAGCATCAAATCATTTCGGATTGTACCTCTATTCTTTTGTCTCTCAAGTGGATTCTTCCCAGCTTTATCTGAACCCATCACTTCATTCAGTTCATTTCGGAAATCCTTCATAATCTGACGAAGTTCATTATTTTGGTCACGAGTTAGGTTCAGTTGTCGAATGATGGCAAATGGATCGCCTTCTTTGAATTTCCTTTTGTCGGTTTCTTGAGCAAAAAGAAAAGACGAGAGGAGAAAAAGGTTGATAGTTCTGAATAAAAATCTCATGATTCGTAAACCGTTTATTCTGTTAAAATTTGACCGCTTAATCTATATATCATTGTTGATAATAAAAAGGTTACAAACTTTTCTTTTTTTATTACAATTGGTTATAATGCTACTGGTTTAGGGTTGTTTAAGAAGATTGTATATAAAAAGGTGGAATTATTCTTATTGTCAGAATAAGTTATGACTCAAATTTCAGTTTAAAGTAAACTAACTATTTATATGCAATATTATTTAGAGTCACTTAATGACAGGAGGTAACATGAAAGTTGTGAGTACGGTTTCTCTGGCGCTGTTGCTTGGCGGTTGTGCCGCAGTTGGGCCGGATTATAAAAAGCCGCCGACAATTGATACGTCGGCAACTTGGTCGAAGGCGGATGATCCGGCATTTTTGCCGACGACGGATTCGATTAAGAATTGGTGGACATTGTTTAATGATCCGCTTCTTAATGAACTTATCGAACTGGCATCAAAAAATAATCTAGATGTGCGTGTGGCTATGGCGAGTGTGGCGGAAGCCCGTGCTGAGTTGGGAATTATTAATGGTGACAAGGCTCCGGTGGTTGGTGTCGGCGGTGAAGCTGTGCGAACAGATGGGCTTGATCCGGCTGGTTCGGTCGATACGCGTTATACGACGGGTGTGGATGCAACCTGGGAGATTGACCTTTTTGGTCAGGTTCGACGAGAGGTTGAAGCGGCTACGGCGGATTATCAGGCTACTGAGGAACAGCTTAATGATGTGATGATTACACTTTATGCGGAGGTGGCTAGGACGTATTTGACAATTCGCGCGCTTCAGGCGAGTTTGGTTGCGGCTACAGGAAATATTGAGTCGCAGAAGCAGGTTGTTGATTTGACGGAAAAACGGTTTAAGCACGGTTTAAGTACGGATCTTGATGTGTCGCAAGCGAAACGAACTCTTGCACTCTCGGAAGCAAAGGTGCCGCCTTTGAAGATTAATCTTTCAGAAGCAATTAATACAATCAGTGTGTTGATTGGTCAGGCTCCGGGGAAATTGAATAAACGACTTGAAGAGGTGAAACCTGTACCATTACCAGAAGGAGCCGTTACGGTCGGCGTGCCTTCAAACTTGCTTCGTCAGCGCCCTGATATTCGTAAAGCAGAACGTCAGCTCGCGGCGCAGGTGGCTCGGATTGGAGTAGCGAAAGGTGAGCTTTATCCAAAACTTTCGTTGAACGGATCATTCAACTATTCTGCGGCAAATGCGGGTTCTCTGTTCTCCGGTGCAAATAGTGCGTTTAGTTTTGGGCCTTCTCTGCGTTGGAATATTTTTCAGGGTGGAAAAGTTAAAAATCTGATTAAAGCAGAAGATGCAAGAACACTTCAGGCTCTGTTTATTTATGAACGGACTGTGTTGAATGCGTTGAATGAAGTGGAAAATTCAATGACAGCTTATCTGGAGCAGCAGGTGCAGTTTGAGGCTCAGGGACGAGCACAGGCTTCTGCAAGGCGTAGTTTCGACCTCTCCACCTCACTTTATAAGCAGGGATTAACTGACTTTCAGAATGTTCTGGATGCACAGACGGCACTTTTTGATACGGAAAATCAGGTAGCTGCCGCACGAGGTCAGACAGCTGTTAATCTGGTGGCGATCTATAAAGCAATCGGTGGAGGCTGGGATCCTAAGGTTCCATTTGAAAGTGAAATGAATTTAGAAGAGGCTACAGAAAAGTTTATAACACCTTTGACGGAGGATAAAGAGAATGAGAAATAAGCTTATAAAAACCGTGTTGATTAGTGGTAGTTTGACTATGTTACTGAGTTCATGTCGAGATAGAAATAAACTTGTTGAACCACCACCGCCAACAGTGACGGTTCAGAAACCTGTTGTCCGCGATGTGGTAGCATATTCTGAATTTTCAGGTTATACACATGCCGCAAAATCCGTGGAAATTGATGCACGTGTTTCAGGTGTATTAGAAAAAATGTATTTTGTCCCCGGTCAACAAGTCAAAAAAGGCGATATGCTATTTCTAATTGAGCAGTCAGAGTATCAGGCCGCTTTAGATAAGGCAAATGCCGATTTAGCAAAAGCCAAAGCTGAACAAAAATTGGCGGAAGCTACATTGATTCGTAAGAAAAATGCGTTCAAAGATAATGCAATTAGTGAGGTAGATGTGCTGGAAGCAGAGGCTAACCTTGCAATTGCTGCTGCGTCAATTAAACAGATGGAAGCTGCGGTTGCAGATGCGGCACGTAAATTTTCTTATACTGAGATTAAAGCGCCAATTGATGGACAAATAAGCCGCAATATGGTTAGTGTCGGCAATTTGATTTCTTTGCCTGCTAACGCTTATCTCGGCTCGGTTGTCAATAATTTAAAAATGTATGTTTATTTTTCGATTAGTGAGAAGGCAGTTCTGAGGATGTTAAATCATGTAAAGAAATCTGGTGCTGGTAAGCCAGTTCCAATCCAGCTAGGGCTGGGGAATGAAGGCGATTTCCCTTTGACTGGAGAGTTGAACTATATCGATAATAAGGTTGATAAGGACACGGGAACAATTCAGCTTCGTGCCACATTTAAGAACGAAGATAATTATCTGAAAGACGGACTTTATGCACGCGTACGTATTGCAAGTCAGCAAGTAAAAGGTGCTTTGATGGTTCCTGAATATGCGGTAAGTAAAAATCAGCGTGGTTCATATCTTCTTGTAGCTAATGATAAAAATATTGTGGAAGTGCGACCTGTTGAGCTTGGTGTGAGTGATAACGGTGAAGTTCAGATTAAGAAGGGTATTACAGCAGAAGATCGTGTCATTACTATCGGTTTGTTGAAAGCGCGTCTAAATTCTCCTGTAAATCCGGAAATGACTAACGAAAAAGCGGGTAAATAATATGTTTAGTAAGATATTTATTGATCGGCCTATTTTCGCAACGGTGATTTCGATTGTGATTGTAATTGCCGGTGTACTTAGTATAAGTCAGCTTCCGGTTTCGCAGTATCCGGAAATTACGCCGCCGACGGTGCAGGTGAGTGCGGTTTATCCGGGAGCAAATGCGAAAACGGTTGCAGAATCGGTGGCTCAGCCGATTGAGCAGCAGGTAAACGGTGTGGAAAGTATGCTGTATATGAGCAGTACCTGTGCAAATGACGGAAGTTATAAGCTGACTGTGACATTTGAAATCGGTACGGACATCGATATGGCGACGGTTTTTGTACAGAATCGTGTGGCGCAGGCAATTTCTGCATTGCCACAGGAGGTTCAGCGTCTGGGTGTGACAACTAAGAAGAATTCGACAAATATCGTGATGATGGTGAGTTTGACTTCATCGGATGAAACGACTTCGGATGTGTACCTCAGTAACTTTATTTCGATTCAACTGCGTGACGAGTTGGCACGTATTGATGGTGTTGGCGATGCTTTTATCTTCGGTGCCGGAGATTACAGTATGCGTATCTGGATAGATCCGGACAAACTGCAGGTGCGAAATATGAGTGTAACTGAAGTTCTGAATGCGATAAAAGAGCAGAACCTTCAGGTTGCGGCGGGAAAGGTCGGTGCAATGCCGGCACCATCTGATCAGAAGTTCGAATATACGCTTAACGCGCAGGGACGTTTGACTTCACCGGAAGAGTTTGAGAAGATTGTGGTGAAAACCGGAGAAGACGGCCGGAAAACTTTTTTGCGGGATATTGCAAAGGTCGAGCTTGGAGCTGAAACTTATGGTATTCTGAGTCGTTTGAATGGACGTCCTTCGGCAGCAATTGGAATTTTTCAACTTCCAGGCGCAAATGCGCTGGATGTTGCTGACGCGGTGCGTGCAAAGATGAAGGAGTTGAGTAAGACATTTCCTGCTGACATAGAATATTCTATTCCGCTTGATACGACAATTTTTGTGAAAGATTCCATAAAAGAGGTGATTAATACACTTTTTGTGGCGGTGGTTCTGGTAATTATTACGATTTTCGTCTTTTTGCAGGACTGGCGTGCGACGATTATTCCGTCAATTACTATTCCGGTTTCACTTATCGGTACGTTTGCAGTGATGCTTGTTATCGGCTTTTCTATCAATCTTTTGACACTTTTCGGCCTGATTCTGGCAATTGGTATTGTGGTTGACGATTCGATTGTGGTTGTGGAAAGTACGGCACATCATATTGATGAAAACGGTTTGAGTAGTTATGATGCGGCTGTTCGAGCAATGAAAGAGGTTTCGGGGGCAGTTGTGGCGACAACTCTGGTTCTTCTTGCGGTTTTTGTGCCTTCTGCAATGATGAGCGGCATCAGTGGTGAAATGTTCAGGCAGTTTGCGGTCACGATTTCTGTGGCGACAGTTTTCAGTTCGGTCAACGCGTTGACCTTGACGCCTGCGCTTTCGGCAATTCTTCTTCGCCCTACAAAAGGTGAGGGAGGCAAAAAGAAATTCATTCTTTTCCGTGCCTTTGAATATTGCTTTTCAAGAACCTTGAGTGGTTATTCAAAAGTTACTCGCTTTATCGTTAAATATGCGATTATCGCGTTTATCGCATTTGGCATAATTCTTGCAATGACCGGGCTTGGTGTGACTAAACTCCCTACGGGATTTTTGCCGACTGAAGACCTTGGTTATGTGATGGGAATGGTTCAACTGCCTGATGCAACTTCGTTTGAACGTGCCGATGAGGTTGCCGAAAAAGTTTATCAGGGTTTGAGTAAAATTGACGGTATTAATTATGTATTAACAATACCCGGCTACTCGTTGATTGATAGTGCAGCTTCAAGTAGTTCTATCACGTTATGGATAGTTTTTGATGATCTGGGTGAACGAAATGCCCGCGGTCGTGAGCTTCCTGTTTTGATGAAAGAGATTAACGGCACATTAAGTCAGGTTCAGGAAGGTGTCGCTTATGCATTTGTGCCGCCTGCGATCAGCGGATTGGGAAATGCCGGTGGTTATGATATCAAGATTGAGGATAAAAATAATCTGGGACTTGATGCACTGGCTTCGGCAATCGAAGGTGTAAGTTCGACAGCTACGTCACAAAGTGCAATAGGCAGCGCACGTTCCACTTTTAGAGTGAATGTGCCGCAGTACTTTATTCAGATGAATCGTGATAAAGCGAAGCAGTTGAATGTGCAGGTTGGCGATGTGTTCGGCGCGTTACAGACCTTTCTCGGCGGAAGTTACGTGAATGACTTTAATGAGTTTGGTCGAACTTATCAGGTAAAAGTTCAGGCGCAGGGTATTTCCAGAGCAAAGATTGAAGATATCGGAAAGCTTCAAGTTAAAAATGGTCGAGGCCAGATGGTTCCGCTTTCGACATTGATTAATGTGAAACCTGCTTTTGGTCCGCAACTAATAAACCGTTATAACATGTATCCTTCTTCATCGATTACCGGTGATGTGGGTACAGGTTTCAGTTCCGGTGATGCGATGACGGTTATGGAACGCGTTAGCGAATCGACTCTTCCGGAAGGAATGGGCTTTGAGTGGACTGGAATGTCATATCAGGAAAAACTAGCAAGTTCTGGGATTATTCTGGTATTCCTTCTTTCGGCACTTTTCGGTTACCTTTTCCTCTGTGCACAATACGAAAGTTGGATGATTTCGCTGGCTGTTGTGATGTCGGTTCCGCTGGCACTACTGGGTACTGTGCTCGGCGTGCTTTTAAGTGGAATGGATTTGAATATGTATACTCAGATTGGTGTAGTTCTTCTGATTGGACTTGCTGCAAAAACAGCTATTCTGATTGTAGAATTTGCTCGTGATCTGCGAAAAGAGGGTAAGGAGATTAATGAGGCGGCATGTTCGGCGGCGACGCTTCGTTTCCGTGCGGTTCTTATGACCGCAATCTCATTTGTTTTCGGAACTTATCCGTTGCTCGTGGCGAGTGGAACAGGTGCTGCAAGTCGTCGTTCTCTGGGAACTGCGGTATTCTGGGGAATGATTGCCGGTACAATATTTACAGTTCTGTTTGTTCCTGCATTTTACAGTGTGATTCAGAAGCTGTCAGAAAAGTTCGCCAAACTTCGAGGTAAATAAGTTTAATCCGATAAAACAAGAAAGCCCATTCTCGCGAGTGGGCTTTTTTTGTTTAAATTTAACTCAAACTGATTAATCTGTCGTGAAAATCCAGTAGGCTTTGCCGAGTTGTAGTTTATCGCCTTCGCTCATACTGTCTCCATAAACTTGGGTTTCACTGTTCCAGTAGAAACCCTGATCTCCTATTTGGAGTGTTTCCGTGTCAGTTTCGGAACCCGTTAAATTCCAGCCAATTTGGAGTGATGTAGAAGGGGTTTGAGCAAGGTTTCCCGATATTGAGAACTCGACAGCTTCATCATTTGCCATTCCATCATGACCATAAAGTATCCAATAGCCTTTACTCACATCGAAATTATCATTTTTTGACTGCCGTTCGTAAATAAAGCTATCTGTATTAAAGTTGTAAACGCTTTCCATAACAAAGCTATCGATTGAGTTCGGAGACCATCCTGGGAATGGGGAACTTATTAAATTCCAGCCGTTTGTGACATGATTTATGACAATATTGTTGCCGGCGTTAACTTCATCAACAATTTCCTGATACCAGTCATTTTTATCATTTACATAATCAAGATTTCGCTCAAATTCTGCCTGATAGGTGGAAATGGAGCCCATTTGCATGTTATCAACCTGCGGGTTAACAAATTCGTAAAATGCTTCCTGAACATAGTCTTCATCCGTCAGCATCTGGTCTATTATGGTAAATCCCGGATCGACATCATTTATTGTAACGACTTTTCCTCCGTTCGAGTCCTCAAAGTCAACTGAAAGGTTAAATGATGATGAACTATACAGGTTTCCTGTTGTTACTTGCCCTGAACTATTTACAGAAGCATCGCTTGACCCATTTGTTGACCATGTGGCATGTGCTGAGAGGTCTTGTGTGGAGGAGTCTGAGTAGGTCGCAATATATGAAAAATTGGTTGTTGATCTTTCATTAATTGAATCCGGACCTTGAAGAGCAATGCTATCAAAGCTTGCCACAGAAAACGTCATTGTATCCTGTGATGCGGAGATATTGAAGATTCGTTCATCAAGAAAGCTTCCGGAATAGGTCTGATTATTTGGAGTCGTTGTTGAATTGAACTTACTTATATTCCCCGCACGGAAATAATCGCTGTCATCGCCATCGTTCATATTTTCAGTTAAATGCTGAACACTACTGGCTTCTTCAAGGTCTACTAATGGGTGGGATTCATCATTGTTCCAGTGTTGGTAACCAGATTTTGCTTCATCGACATGCCAAATCAGCATTCCCTGATTTGTCCCAGGAAGGGATTCGTCAAAGCCGATAGGTTGTCGATTTTCAATTAAAAAGTATTCATTCGGTTGATTAGGAACTTCGATTTTATAAGCTTTGCTATTTTCGGCTATCTGTGGTAACGAGTAGTTGCCATCCGAAGAAATTGTTTCAGGATTAATCCAACCGAGTTGAGCTTTACACCACGCACTTAAATGTGCTGGCTTTGTTGCATAATCAGCCTCAAGCATAGTTGAACTTGAAGGATTCCATGAACCGTTTGCCATTATACAAAAAGCCCCAACTCCTCTGCTACTGTAGTCACGGTCATAAAGGTCAGGAAGCCCAAAAAAATGTGACATTTCGTGACAGACAACTCCGATTCTGGTAAGTGATTTTGAAGCATTAATATTATCAAACCCCATTCTTTCGGGTTCCGTGTGATACATCTGGACCTTCACGCCATCGTATGTCACTGGGCTCGCTAGCCACCATTGATGAGAATGTAGGTATTTTGGATCATTTCCACTGTATTCTTCGCCACCACCTGCGTGTATTATGGTTAAACCATCGATATTCCCATCACTATCATTATCGATAGTCGAAAAGTCAAAGCCTCGATCCTCTACCAACTGTAGTGCTTCTGAAACCATTTCACGAGGTCTAATATCATGACCGTTTCCGTCATTAGCACCATAATAGGCATAATTCTGGCTAACTTGAACCCAGTCAACGACGATAGATTCTACGTTTAAAGCTCCATAAGAGACTTCTTTAAAGTAATCTTTTACGGAACCGCTGGCATACCACTGCTCTTCGTTATAACCTTCTTTGTTGAAAAGGTCTTCGAAAGCTTCTTTTGTAGACCACGGTGCATGCGTTTTGTCTTGGAAGTCCACAAGAATTACAAGGTTCTTCACCGTTCCTGATAATGGAGTGGAACGTGTTACAGCAAGAGATCTTTGCCTTAGTTCAGAAGATCGTGTTTTTAAAGTTGCTGACTTTAACGATTTATTGATGTTTAGAGTATCCGGATCAATTTTCCCAACAATATATTCGGAGGGATATAGGTGTCCCAGATCATTTTTTAAGGCATACACCCAATAGTCTTCAGAATTTTTGAGAATGGTGTATCCCTTGAAATCTTCATGCCAGCTCAGGAATTCGTCTCCCCGTTTATAAAGAGCAAATTCAGTCCCGTCCGGCTGAGTGGTTGTCGCGGGCATCGGGAATGCCGGAACCGCGTAAGCAAAAGTGCTGAATAAGATTGTAAAAACTATGGTTAGAAATTTCATATCTAAAAAACCTTAATGTTGTATTTAGTTCAGTCCTTAATATAAAACTTTTAACTGTTATTACCACTATAAAAAAGGCCGACCCGTGTTTACGGGACGGCCTGTAATCTTTTACTACTCTGAGATTAGTCGATTGCCTCGATTAGCTCTTCACTTGATAGTGTGTAGATGCGTTCCCAGATATTGGTCAAACGGCTGTTGATTTTACCAAGAATATTTAGTAGCTCGATAAATACAACACTTGAAACCGCGTCGTCACTTTCGTTGTTACGAAGCTGGCGGATATCCGCTTTTTCAAACTTAAGAACAAGATTTTTGAACTCAACATCCATTTTTACGGTGTCTTTTAGAGTGATTGAGTTACCGTCAGTTTCCACAGTTGCATTGATGATTTCCATTTTCTTAGAAAGGATTGCGAAAAGCTGATCAACTTCATCTTTCTGAGCCTGTGAGAAGTGGTGTTTCTTTTTCAGACGTTTTGCAAGATCGATGATATCTTCTGCATTGTCACCCATACGCTCTGCATTGTTTGTACAGTGCATTAGAAGTGGAATTGCTGTCGCCTGATCTTCGCTGATTGCCATTTCTGTCAGGCGTGTCAGGTAGTCAGTAACTTCAACTTGATCTTTATCGATTTTATCTTCGATCATGCGAAGCTCTTCTTCTTTAGTGAAGTCCTGAGTTGAGAACACTTTCATTGACTCTTCAAGCATTCCCCATGACTCGTTGGTCATTTCGTGAATGAAGCGTGCTGCCTGCTGGATCGCGATTGAAGGCGTTTCCAATAGGTGAGGCTCAAGAGTCACAGTTGTTACGACCTCATCTTTACGGATTGGAACAATCAGGTTACAGATGTAGGCAATTACTTTGATGAATGGTAGAAGTAGAAGCACGTTCACTACATTGAATGTAGTGTGAGCCATCGCGATGTGGCTGATGATGTTTTCCTGCTGATCAGCAAACACATTACCAGGTGTGATGTTGTTGATGATGTCCATGAAAACCGGATAACCGTTTGTGGTTATATAGAACAGTGGAATCATGACTAACGAGCCGAGGACATTGAAGATGGTGTGAGCCAGAGCTACCTGCTTAGATGGGCGGTTTGCACCAAGTGCTGCAAGAATCGCAGTGATTGTTGTACCGATGTTTGTACCAAGAAGTAGTGGAACCGCTGTGTAGAAGTTGATTAGTCCGCTACCAGCAAGAGCAAGTACAAGACCCATTGAAGCTGAAGAACTTTGAACTAGAACCGTTACTACTGTACCGATAATCAGTGCACCGAAGATTGCGCCAAGCGGCATTGATCCGCCAGCAAGTGGAGTACAGTCGAATGACTGGAAAAATTCCGCAAATGAAGGGAATGATTTAAGACCTTTCAGCTGCGCACCCATCTGAGTCATTCCGAAGAAAAGGAAACCGAAACCTAGGATTGTCAGTGCGATACCTTTGATAGAGTGTCTTTTGCAGACCATGAACATGACTACACCGATAATAATCGCCGGCATTGCGAAGTTGTTCAGTTTGAACGAGATCATCTGAGCAGTGATTGTTGTACCGATGTT
>DDLT01000336.1 GCA_002340265.1 Lentisphaeria bacterium UBA2565
AATTCGTCTATTTGAGCAAATAGTGTGCCGTCCCCGCCGATTGAGTTAATTACAAGATCACGAGTGTCAGACTTCGGATTACTGTCTTTCACACCATTTACATAAAGTGCAATTTCACCATCCTTATGAACATACGCTAAATGTGTCCAGTTACCAGCAGCAGGAATATCTGCCGCAAACGTGTGGTCATAGCTCCCACGTACAGAACAGCCAAGTTTCTTATCGTTATTCCACTGCTCAAGACGTAGGCTTGGTGATCCGGTTGTAAAAGCGGTAGCACCGGAACCGTCCTCATTTGTGCTATAATCTACAGTCGTGTTTGCCCACATTTCAACAGTCCAGTTGCCTTGAACAGATAAAGCAGGAGAGAACGTGATATGTCCGCCATTAGAGAAGTCAAGCGCATTGCCGATACCGGACATTTCTGCCGGTTTTAGACCACTTTCATATAGAGATTTTACGTACTTAGATCCGATCGCATAATCAATAATACGTACATCATCGATGTTGCCGACAAAAGCGAAATCATTGTTTCCATCTTTACCAAGGCGTATTGGTAAACCAGTATCCACGGAACCGTTGCGGGAAGAAATGTCGCCACTTGTGCTTTTTTCTCCATCATAATAAAGGTCGATAACTTCCCCTCGCTTTACAGACGCTACGACATGATGCCAGTTTCCATCGTGGATGATTTGCCCGTCCGGGCATTTTAGGTCGATTCGTCCACCGTTTTCTGCTGTGAAGTTGAAGTGAGGTTTACCTTGGCTTGTGCTTAAACTCCAACCACGGTTGCTTCCCTTTCTCCAATTTTTGTTTGAGATGATTGATTTGTCATGATTAGTGCCGTCAGCTTTTACCCAAAGTGAAATAGAGAAGTCAGAAGTGCCGAGCGCACTACTTAGTTCGCTTCCTGCATTTGCAGAGTTTGAACCTGTGAAAGTGACCGCTTTACCTTTAATTCCATCAATATAGGAAACGGTACCTTCTTCAGAGGCGTTGTAATTACCAAGCGTATCATTCAAATTCTCTTCAAACTCATAGATTGCCAGCGGCTCGAATTTATCGATTGTTGTGGTATAAAGCGATGTGACACCATCAATTGAATTCATTCTAACTTCATAATTCAAACCGATGACATTCGCAGGAAGATTGCTATCTATAAAGTTTACAGCAGTTTCATCTAAAGTTGCAATGACTACATCATCACGCAAAATTTCAAAACTGATAATTCCAGCGGGAACACTGTTTATCCAGCTTATTTCAATGTAGTTGTCAATGTCATTCACATAAGTTTGGAAGCCTGTAGGGGGAACCACTTCAACTGAGAAAATACCTGTTTCCCATCCCCACAGCGGATCAATCTCAATATTATGATGTTCGGCAACCGTTGCAGGAATTGCTGTATGTCCCAGATAATCAGCGACAAGTTTGGTCTGTGTTTTACTGTTGTTTACCACTGTAAAGATTGTACGCTCTGCAGCTGACTGGCCACCAGTTGTTCCATCACTCAAACCACCATGGTCAGTGGTGGCTATTGTCACCCACTCCTCGTCACCATAATTTGGACGGCTTTGAATTGTAGAAATAATATCTCCAATGTAGTTATCGATGTTTTGAATCGCATTGATGTATGCTTGGTTAGAAAGTGAGTAACCACTGTTATTGGCGGATAAGAGCGCTTTGTCAAATTGAAGGAAGATTACATCAGGATTGTCATTTGTGAGCTTATCAATTGCTATAGTTTTAACCTCTTCTGAATCTATACAGTCAGTATAAAAATCGGTTTTTGAAAGCAGGTTATCATCCAGAGCAAAGAAACTTGAACTCAGCTGATCCCATTCAGTAATTGACATTACCTTTAAAGTGTCGGCTTCATCCTTAATTCTTGAGAAAAAGTGGGGATAGTTTTCGTAATTTGGCGCATTAAAATCATTTGTATAAACTGCATGTTTATTTGCCCAAACTCCGGTTAATACACTCGCCCATCCCGGTCCTGATGCAGTGACCTGTTGAGTCTCTGTATTGGAGACTCCTCCAGTGTAGGATTTGTAAGATATCGACCCGTTGGTATCAACAAGTGCATCAAGGTTGGGCGTGTTTGCCAACTGCAATGCGTCTGGTTTTACACCGGATATACCGATGATTAACGTTTTCTTAGTTTCTGCAAAAACTGTTGTCATTACAACCAGAGGTAAAAGTATTGTGATCAGTTTTTTCATCTTATAAATCCCCCTGTTTTTTTTCAAAAGTTGCGGAGATTGTTTCACTTACTTTTGAATTTTGATTAAAAAGTGCCGCCTTAACTGTCGTTGTTACAGAAATATTGATTGGGGCATTGTAGACAGGTGAACTGTCGGTTGGTTCAGAACCGTCAAGGGTATAACGAACCTGATAGTTTCGATGCTTTAAATTTTGAACCTGAACATCGTAGCTGCTGGAGTAGAATGTCCTATTACTAAATTTGAAGTTTAAGCCTGGTCGAGAAACCGGGCGGAATGCTACGGTTGACTCAATCCACCCTTCTGCACAATCACAACCGCCGCCACCTTCAGGAGCTAGTAACAGACCGCATGCTGGAATCATACTAAGCCAACAGTCAGGACGTATACGTGACCAGGATGTACTTTTTGTGTCATTGGCTAAGTCGTACATGTTTATATTTCCACCATCTGTACCTCTGTTTCCTCGGTAGAATAAACCGTGCGCAGTGCAGCTGTAAGTTCCACAGCCTCCATACATCACATTGGTGTTCAGCACAAGTTCGCCGGTCTCCAGATCCAAAATTCCGGGTCTGATATAAACCTTATTATCAACAATTGCCGGGCGAGCCATGTGTTTACCATGGTGACTGTACTGCATCCAGCCAATCTCACTATTTGTCCATAAAAGGTTACCGCTATTCAGATCATAAGCATACACATAGTATTTCCAGTTATTTGACATGCAAAGGACTACTTTATTTTGGCTTGATGACATGTTTGCCATTGTGACTCCCTGAGTCACATTTAGCAGTTGTTCCCAAATTTTAGATCCGGTCGTACGGTTCAGACAAACTAAGTATAGGTCTTGATCCAGTGAGTTTAAACGGCGAGTATCTGCACTTTTACGATCAGCTTCACGAGTTTCCACAAAGATGATATTATCCCCGTTGATAGTGATTGTAGGGTTCACAATTAGACCATTTGTGTTGAAGTATTCCCACGCCTTCGTATGATCATCCTTATTAACTGCAAAAAGAATATCACTGCATACTTTACTGACTACAGCAGCGTGAGTAGCACTATCATACCAACCTGCATTACGACCACCTTTAAAGTTTGTGTAAGCTGTGCCTGATTTTACAGATGACCCAATTAATAAATCGTTCGTAGAGCCAAGGTAAGACCAGTCATAACTCCAATTTTTAGTTGGATTCATTGCAGGATTAGTAATTGTGTCCAAAATGTTGGTTACAGCACCTGTATATCCGTTGACTGTATAAAGAACATCATTTACGGCAAGGTAAACATTGCTGTCATCACAAACATAATTCGATGAGTCACGTGGTGTATTCATACGTGTGAAATCAGGAATCTCCATGTTCCATAAGACACAACCGTTACTTGCATCCATAGTAATGATTCGTTCCAGACCTTCAATATACAAAATGCCGTTTTGTGCAAGTGGAGAGGTTTTTCGACCACTTCTATCGGCCTGGTGAAGAGGCCCAGGTCGTCCAATCCACTGTAGCTGCATATCAGTTGTTGCTGCTGACCCACCAAGTCCTTCACCGTTAAATGCGGTGTTGTCGTTTGAACCATAAAGGTTGTTCCATTTACCATGATCTGCTGGAACTGGAATTTGAGCTTTTAATAAAGTCGCAGTTGTATGCGTTGTGATATCTTCGTTGCCGGCATCCCAATTAGTATCAAGATAAGCTGAACCATTGTATGGGTTAAGGTATTTGGTAATAAATGAACCGCTGATTGGAGAAGCTTGCTGCTCCGTTGTAATAATGTTTGCAAAAAGCTCCGGCCACTCTAGGCTGTTGTAATCTTCAACATGAAGCACGGATATTCTTGTGCCGTAACTTTTGTTGTTATGCAGGTTGTTACGACAGGTCTGAACTTTTTGTTCGTCCGTGTCCACTGCGATGACATGAAGCTGTGTGTTCTTGGCCAGGTTATAGATTAGTTCCCCTGAAGATACGCCAGCAACAAGTGCAACACCTCGGTCAATACCGCTGTCTGACTTGATTGTTTCAGCTTTCGTTTGCAGGGAAGTCGGTGAAGGAACTAGATTTCCATTTGTTGATAGGTCATTTTTTTGAAAGTTGAAAAATGTATTCAACTCATAGTTTTGGCTGTTTCCACCAGTAGTTGTGATGTTATACACATACTTCTTATTGTAGTCCAGATTGTCAATTACGATGGAGTGTGATGTTTTTGCAGTTGCATCAGTCTTAGTTAAAGTAGCCACACCTATACCATAGTTGACAGTTGATGCTTCGGCAGATTCTGTAGTCCAACTGATTGTTGCCTGATTTTTGCCAGTAAAGGTAGCAATTGGTCCAGCTTTAAGAGTCGAATTACCAGGCGTGAATTCGTCGTTTGGAGTTATTGTCGGAATAAAAAATGCTGAGCTGTCACTCTGCTGGTAAGCATAAACCACACCTTCATTTGTGGATGCAAAGAGGTAACCGTCGCCGGCAATTATATTATGAACTTTACCATTGACTTGTGTTGCTCCCAAAACTGCTCCGGTTTTGGAGTCGACTGCTTTGATTTGATTGTCTCCTCCAAGAAAAAGAATTCCACCAGCCATAATTATAGAGTAATGGCAATCTATTGGCGTTGTCCACAGTGTAGTATTGTTGTTTAAACGATCTACACATGAAAGTTCAGTTTCTGATACTGCATAAACTAAACGATTATCAATAACTGCTTTTAATGCTGAGTTGATTCTGATGATTGAGCCTTTGTCAGATGCAGTTGAACTTTTACTACTTCTTGAAACTTGTCCAAAAAGTGTTTTTTCCTGTCCGGCTGTATCAACCCATCCACCTTGATGCCCCGGCGCGTGAACAATTTCTCTGTTTGGTGAGACTAAAAGAAATGAACCTCCTCCATTTGGCATTGTCGCTAGAAATGAGCCGTCAGCTGCACTGAATACTTTTGGCGCAAGTCTACCCATTGGAGCAATAATTCTGCCAGCTGAGTAGGCAAATGGACCTTCCATTGTTACCCCTGTGTCTCCCAGCTTTGCACGCTCTAGCTTTGTATGTTCTTTACAATAAATTTCCTCGCCGGTCGTAGCATTGAGTGCACAAATATAACTGCTCTTCCAAGGGAGGAATGAAAAGCCACAGTAGGCCGTGTTCCCGACGATTGTCACGCCAGTTCGGCAGGGCATTGTTGAAACTATTTTACCATGTTGGAGAACTTTGCGGTTGTCGCTATTCAAACTTGGAGAGTAGACCCACCTTTTAGTGCCGGTTTCTGCATCCAAGCAGTAAACAAATCCATCATCAGAACCTAGGTAAATATCGCCTTTATTGTAGGTGGCGCTAACACGGATTGCCCCTCCGGTAGTGAAGTACCATATCTCAGCCCCCGATTTTACGTCATAGCAGTAAACTGTATTACGAGCACTACTTGTCACGACCAATTTATCATCGAAATAAATTAACCCGTCGGATAGGTCATAGTCGCGCATGTCTTTCAACATTACACCTCTGTTATCATAAAAGTCTTGAATTGCGCTTCCGCCCCATGCTGGCTGTGGTCGGAAACCACTATCCTTTTCCCATAAAACGTCAGTTTTAGAAAGGTCGATCTTTGATCGACTTATTCGGCTTTGATAGTTATCATGCCCATAGGTTCCCCATTTCTCCGCAAAAAGTGCTGTTGTTCCAATCAACAACAAGCTTACCAGTCTAGTTCTCATCCATTGCTCCTAATTAGATATTCCCATAATTACCAAACCATCTCATCCGGACTACAGCGAAATATACGGACTGTGACAGATTTTTTATAAAAAAGGCAAATAATATATTTGTTATGTCTGTTTTTTCCTTAAAAAGCTGACAGTAAAGCAGAAAATATTTAACACTTTGCTGCGATCTGTAGTGATATAGTACTGATACGTAAAAGAGGTATTAATTTTTGACTCCTTGTTTGAAAAATGTGAAGGTTTTTTAATAAAGTTTAAGAAACTTAATGGAGCTGTAGAACGTAGTGAATGCTCAGAAAAGCTTTCCTGTATTTTAGGCGTTGAAATACAGGAAAGCAGAAAGGTCGTTTTAATTCACTTTATAGATCTTTAATGATGTACTCTGTATGACAAAAGTCACATTTTAGTTTGATACCTTCTGGTCTTTCAAGAAGTTCTTTCAACTCGTTCGGGTCAATCGTACGTAGTGCTTTCTGCATTTTCTCTTTTGAACAGGTACATTGGTAAACTGGTGAATTTGAGAACTCGTACGACGCAATCTCACGAATATCTTCAGGAGATTCAGAACCTGACTTTTCGTAAACATATTTCAGTGCCTGCTGAAGTTTTTTCTCATCGTTTCCTTCCTGAGTCATGATTTCAATGAACGTTTCTTCTTTGATCGCATTACGCATTTTTTCGAAAAGTTCTAAATCGCAGCCCGGCAGTGCCTGCATCATGAAACCAGTCGCGATCTCAACAGGATTTTCTGGATCGGCATTGAAGTTAATCGCCGAGACAATTTCAGTTTCAATCTGATCACTTGTTGAAAAGTGGAAACTGACATCGTCTGCCACATTCAGCATCGCTGCTTCAGACGTTCCCGAGTTAAGGATTTTTCCTTCCACCGATTTGATGATAGAAATGTGACCTTTTTCACCGTACAGGTCGGCTTTGCTGATAGCTGACATCAAACTGGTGTTTTTAGGAATCCCGCGCACATGGGCATTCGCGTTCACATCAACTACCACACCACCGATTAAACCGTCATAGTTCCATTGTACAGAGTAGCGTTCATCTTCAGTCAGAAGCGAAGAGAGCAGGGCTGCACTGGTGATTGCTGAACCGAAAATGTGCGATGAAACCGGATCGGTATTGTGAGTGAAAATTCCAGTCCTGACGGTTTCTGTAGTTTTTGCAAGGACAAAACGGACATGGATGTTTTTAAATGATCCGCGTAAAAGTGAGTCTGTATTCATAGTTGTAAGTCTTATTTTGATTTAAAGTTTTTAACAATTTCTTTTAGTTCATGCATGGTTGTCGCGGTATGATCCGCCGCTTCACTGTAGTCTTCGTAACCGGGGTTCTGAAAGAAACAGGTTTGAGTGCCGGCGTCTTTTCCACAGGTTATGTCATGAATGTAGTCACCGACCATTAGTGCGTCTGCGGGGTTTACCTGCCAAGTTTCCAGCATGTGAATTAACGGTGCCGGATGCGGTTTCATCTTTTCAAACTCTCTGGTGACAGTCAAATCAAAGGTGATGTCAAAACGTTCACAGAGCGCATTGACACTTTTCTGCACATTTCTGGTTAGAATGCCGACTTTGATGTCTGCCTGTCGACAATAGTCGAATAGCTCTTCAAAACCTGGTTGAAGCTTTTGCTGACTTTCTGCAATAGCTTCGTAGCGATGAATGACTTCCCAAGCCTGCTCTTGTCGTTCCGGCGACAGTTCAGCAATTGTATCCACCAAGTCACGATCACAGTCAACACCAATTTCATCTTTGATCTTTCGGAAATTGATAACCGGAACCGTAATCGTTCCGTCCATATCTAAAATTAACGCTTTCAATTTTGTCATTTTTCATCCAGATGTTTACAGATTTGTTCAACAGCTTCATCAACTGTGAGTTCGTCCATTTCGATAAAAACTGCATCTTTATGTTTATTACGAAACCATGTACGCTGTTTTTTTGCATACTGGGCGGTTTTTGTAATCAACTTCTCAATTAAAACCTCTTTTGTCGGAATTGCCATGTGTTTTTCGTTATTTGCCTTCGGTGTCGGAAAAAGGTATTCATGAATCAGCGAATAGCCCAGAGCCTGCTTTGCGGTCGGCGTCTCCATCAACCCTTTTTCAAAAAGAAGCTCAGCTTCCTCGATCCATCCCTCTTCAACCATTTGTCTGGTTCGAATGGCAATTCTTTCACGCATTTTTTCTGGGGAGAAAAGCAATACGAACTGTTTAAAACCTTCTGCAGGAGCTACGAAGTTACTGGTTGATTCTGACAGCTTTTTCCCTGTGACTTTACAAATCTCCAATGCCCGCAAAAGTCTTCGCCAATTATGGTTGCTTGACAGCCATGCTTTTTCATCGATCTCTTTCAACTCTTTTGAAAGTTGTTCAAATTCTCCATTTTCGTAGCGGTTTAACAATTCATTGAAAACTGCTTTGTTAGATGGAAAGTTATCATGCCCGTAAAAGAGAAAGTTGGCGTACATTCCAGTTCCACCTGCAAAAATCGGGAAATGATTTCCTTGTTGTATTTCCGCAATCTTTTCTGACGCCATCTTTGTGAACATCGATGCGTTATAAGGTTCGGAAATATCAAGAAAGTCCACAAGGTGGTATTGCGCTTCAGTTCGCTCATTTGCTGTAGGTTGCGCAGTTCCAATTGGCATTCCTTTATAAATCTGCATCGAGTCACAGGATATAATTTCGCCGTTTAGGCGTTTTGCGAGTTCGATGGCAATAGAGGTTTTTCCGCTGCCTGTTGGCCCTAAAATGGCGATGCCGTTTATCTTTTTCATTATTACTACTGACAATTAAGGTTTTAGCATTAGATTACCGCGTAAAATGAAAATCTTCAAAATTAATAAAATCGCGGGATTTTTTTGTTGCTCGTGAAAATAGTTGGTTTTGAGCTGAATGCAAAACCACTAGGAAAAATGGAATATTCTTATGTCTGAAACTAATCAATCTGTTCAAATTACAAAATATGAGGTAACTGACGAATTTTACGGAGTTCGTATGGATATCTTTTTGAAATATAGCGAGGATGATTATTCGCGAGCCTTTTTTCAGCGTGCCATCAAAAAAGGTATGGTGACTCTGAATGGTGAAGTTGTTACCATCCCTAAAGTTATGGTTGAAGTCGGTGACAAAATCGAACTTGTCTGGCCGGAACTGCAAAGTTCGGAACTTCACGGTGAAGAAATCGATCTTGACATTCTTTTTGAAGACGAGCATATGCTTGTGGTTAACAAGCCACCGGGACTTGTAGTTCACCCAGGAGCTGGTAACACATCTGGAACACTTGTAAATGCGCTTCTTCACTATAATCAGGCGGCATTCGGGTCAATGGTTACAGAAGAGCTTCGGCCTGGAATTGTTCACCGTCTGGATAAAGACACCTCGGGTGTGTTGGTCATTGGTAAAAATGAGCACGTGGTGGCGAAACTTTGTGAAATCTTTGCAGAACGTAGGACTCGTAAAACGTACCTAGCGCTTGTTCACGGCTTTATGCAGCAACCTTATGGAAAGATTGAAAATCTGATTGGTCGATCTGCTAAAAACCGTAAGAAGATGGCTATTGTTGAACGAAATGGGAAAGAGGCGATTACGCGTTATCAGATGATTGCCTATAATCAGAATGCTTCTTTAGTTAAAGTGGGAATCGAAACTGGTAGAACTCACCAAATTCGTGTACACATGGCAAGCCTTTCCCATCCGGTTTTAGGTGATGAACTGTACGGTGGAAAACAGGCGTACAAACATCTAAATGCACCACGTCAAATGTTACACGCATGGCGTTTGAGAATTCCGCATCCGATTACTGGAAAGAAAATGAAGTTTGAAGCTCCGCTGCCTCAAGATTTCCTAGATACAATGTCACGTGCAGGAATCACAGTTGTAGCTAAAGAGGACTCCGAGTAGTTTTCCGACCCCATCGATATAGATTTACTAAAAAAGCCGAACTGAAAAGTTCGGCTTTCAGACTGTTGACAAAGTCC
>DDLT01000260.1 GCA_002340265.1 Lentisphaeria bacterium UBA2565
CGGCGCTGACTACATTGTAGTGGGACGTCCGGTAACAAAAGCAGAAAACCCATCTGCTGCAGCCGACGCGATCACTGCAGAACTAGAATCTGTTAAATAGTTCGGTTTATTTGTAGAGATGCAAGGCTTGCGTCTCCTACTGCATACCTTTTATAAAGGCGTTGAATCACCCGATTCAACGCCTTTTTCATTATAGAATCAACGACTTGGCCAGTTCACCCAGACGACGAATGGCATTTACCGCTTCATCGGTGCAATGGACTGTACAGTTTAGTCGAAAACAGTTGCGATAAAGTCCTCGACTGGAAAAGAGGATTCCCGGGGCAATCGAGATATTTTCTTTTAGAGCCAATTTCGACAATATCACTGAATCGTACGCTTTCGGTAACTCGACCCACAAGAAATGACCTCCGCGAGGATTTCCGGCTCTTGTACCTTCGGGGAAGTATTGAAAAATCAGCTTCTGGTAAATTTCAATGTGCGCTTCATATTTCTTACGCAAACGCCGCACATGCTGCAACACTCCACCATGACTTAAATAGTCGGCAACCGCCTTCTGAAGACAAAGCGGCACAGAGACGATTTCCACATGCAGTGAACGCGCCACCTGTTTCTGCCATTTCCCGGGCGCAATCCAGGCAATTCGGTATCCCGGTGAAAGTGTTTTACTAAAATTACCGAGATAGATCACATTGTCCGGAGAAAATGCTTTCAAAGGTCGAGGGCGCTTATCTCCAAAATAAAGATCTCCGTAAGTGTCATCTTCAATAATCGGAATGGCATTTTCTTCACACAGTTTAATAAGTTGCTCTTTGCTTTCGTCTCCCATCAAAGCACCTGTCGGATTCGAAAAGTTCGGAGATAAAATCAGACACTTTGGTTCAATTCCCTGATCAAGCAAAGCCTGCAGATAATCAACTGAAATTCCACGTTGCGGATTTGAAGGAACTTCGACGACTTTCAGGTTTAACAATTCGGGAAGTTCATAAAAGCCAAAATAACCAGGTGACTCAACAGCTACGACATCTCCCGGTGACGTCAAAATACGCAAAACCGTCATCATCCCCTGAGTCGTGCCGGGAATAATTGAAATCTCTTCAAGCTTCGGTGTACATCCTGCTGAAACCATATAATTCAAAATAATTTGACGAAGCTCCAAATCACCCTGATTTAAAGAATATTGATTAATCTCCTGAGGATAGGTTCTAGCGACTCGTGCCAAACTTAAGCTCAACTCTTCACTTGGCAGGTCGACTCCTTGCGGTAACCCGGCTCCGAAACCAATAATTCCGGGGATATAACCAGCTCGAAAAATTTCATCCATCAAATCCGGTCGTTTGACGGTTTCTGGACTGATTTCGATTTCAAACTCTCGTGCTTCAGGTGGGCGGTCAATTTTCTGATATTTACGATGTGCAGCGGGTCGCACAATGTACCCGCTTCGTGGTAAACTTAATATGACATTTTTTGCTTCAAGGCGTCGGTAACCTTCCAAAACGGTCATTACACTCACGCCCATCTGTTTTGACATACCACGAACCGATGGGATTTTATCGCCATCTTTGATAACCCCCTGATCAATCAGATTCATGACCCGTTCAACCACCTGCTCGTATTTTTTCACTTTCTCCATCTTCACACTTTCATCTGTTATGCCTCACACAACCATAACAGATAAAACATCAGTAAATCTGTTACGGTGCAAATAGGTTATATCTGAATCTGTTATAATTCTAGAGAGGAAATAGTTTATTTAAGACTAAACGACGCATGGCTGCGTTAAACGATAAACTCTAACAGGAGAAGTAAAATGAATACATTGGTGACAGCTATAATAGTTATAGCAATTTTAACAAGTTGGTGGTGGTTTGCGACAAGAGTGTTACGAATACCGGAGAAAGTAAAAAACAATAAACGCCCACCTATAATGTAAGGGTTGGCGAATGATTTTGAGACAAAAGGAGTTATCCCGCACACATGCGGGATATCCCTTCTATTATCGATGGGTTTCAGTAATTTCCGGCTTCAATAGTTTCAAAATAAACTTACTAAAATTTAAAAGTGCGCTTCCTGAAATCACTGCAATCCCAAGATCTTCGGCTCGTTCCATATCGTGCTTTTTCAGTTTGCGAAACGAAGCAATAATACTCTTTGTCTGTAGTTTTGCAGCTTTATTAAGCGTATCTATTTTATAAATCACGCCTGTTCCCTTCTCTTTCATTTTAGCCGTTTTGCACTCAACCAGATAAAGATGATTGTTGTAAAGAAAAACTGCATCAAGTTCATTTGGAATTCCGTGCCTGTTTTCGACTTCCACGGAACAGGCAAAATCCTGAAGCCCAATTTCATTATCGACTTTTTTCAGTTCAAGATAGATGTGATCCTCCAGCCAGAACCCCTGACAGAACTCCCGCCCCTGCTCCGAACTGAATGTAATACGATGATTATCGTAATACTTTATAGCACCATGTTCGTAAAAGAGTTGTAAAATCTGCCACTGATCTTCCGGAATATTGTGCAGAATCGACAGCGTACGCTCCTTTTCCGCAGATGATGCGAAGTAGTTAAGAGAAGAAAGCGGGCGAAGATAATCTTCAATATTGGTAAAAATCTTTTTAAAAAGGTTTCTGGATTCAGCCGGCACCAAC
>DDLT01000266.1 GCA_002340265.1 Lentisphaeria bacterium UBA2565
TATCTATCTATCTATCTATCAACCTAAAGTTAGCTTTTAATTGGCATTAGTAATGATGGCATGAACATATTGTACTGGGCCGGGTTGTTGTACTGATCTGTTGGTCCTTCTCAAAACAGAAGGACCAACAATACAATCAGACTGAACCTCATCGAAAAGTTACAAAACTAAAATTGAAATTCGTGCTAAACCTGGGAACCGTTAGCTTAGTCGAGCTTTGACTAACCCGGCCCACAATTTGATAGCTAATACAGCAATTGATCATTTTTCTTTCTTGTACAGAAACACCAGGAAACGCAATGTCCTTCGGTCTTGATTGTTTGCCCAGAGTGTAACAGGAAGGACATTCCTCGTGCACAGGTGAGCTCATCGCTCATTTTAATTTACTAATTTTGCGCCAAGGTGGATACGATTGCGTTTTGACGTTTTTTAATGAAATTATTTTATCTAAATTGTTTTATTTACCTTCCAGATATCTGCTCATCTTGATCCAATGGCCGGAGACTGCGAAGAGATGCAAGCACCTTGTCCATTGACGCAGATTGGATGCTCTGAAACTAAAGTCTGCTTGTTACTTTTATTTTGATTTGTCAATTAAGCAATCACACCTCCCTATGGTACATGTGAGGCCTTTCAGAGAATTTTGTTCTCGAGTCCAACGATTACTTCTGACAACCTGCTGTTTTACTGCGAGTTTTTCTAAGTCTTGAAGTTAACATTCAGCCTACTTATAAATGATATTAGAAAATGAAAGTATTAAAGTCGCGGACGACTTCTATTCACGATTTCAGTCTGTAGTATCAGAAAACGATCGCGTACTGAGTAAGCGTAGCGAACTGGGGAGCGAGTCTTCGGATACAACTCAAGGAGTCAATAATTAAACGTGTAAAGCATTTTCCATGGTGGAATTTGTTTATTTTATTGATTTTTTTGGTACTGAGATTTTTCTCGTGCAAGGATTACAGCAAAGGGAAAGTAGACAAAACTAGTTATAGATTTCAGTTTGAAATTAATAAACGTAAAACATTAGAGATAAGGAATTATCATTAATTGCATACATTTTACATTACATTACCTCATTGTACATAAATTGTGGTAATTCATCTCCTTTCTTTCGTTATCCATTTTCTAGATCATGAAGCCGCAAGAAAGGAGGATTCATGAAGAGAGTGCCAGTGCTGCTCACATGATGCTCCTCTTTCAATCAGTCATGCAACTCTTCTCTGTGGTTGGCAGAACCTTGCAGGGTTCCAATCGAGTCAATGTCAGAGAGTTGAACTTACCATCCCAAGAAGAATTGGAGAGATGCGTTAAACAAGTGGAGAACGCGTTGAAAGAGAACAAAGAGTTGAAATCAAAATTGTTGCAGCAAGAAAACCGTATTCGACAGCTGGAAGGCGCAAGACAGGGAGAGCCAGTTATTGCAGGCTCAGCATCGGGGCAAGAATCAACGAGGGAGCTATCCCGGAGAATTGATAACGAAGAGGCAAAAACAGCTGACCTAGAAGTTCTCATCGTTGAAGGGAATCGGCAAAATGAAGATCTTCAGCGGCAAGTTGCTACCTTAGCAAGAGGGCAGGAAAGTTCCAAGGAAACAATAAACCGCTTACAAAGGCAGTTTGAGTCCGTAAGTCACTCGCTGGCTTTGCGAAATGTTACACTAAGTGATTTGGAGGAATATGTCCGACAGCAGGATGTATCCAGCCACGACGGAATCTTATTATGGAAAATTTCCGACTTCACTAGGAGAAGACAAGATGCACTCTCTGGAAATCAGGTGTCTTTTTACAGTCCGTGTTTCTTCACCAGTCGTTATGGATACAAGATGTGCGCGCGCATCTATTTAAATGGCGACGGCATTGGCAAAGGAACTCACATCTCGATCTTCTTTGTTGTCATGCGCGGTCAGTATGACGCTTTACTCCGCTGGCCATTCAGACAGAAGGTCACCTTCATGTTATTGGATCAGGATAACGTTGAGCACGTGATCGATGCTTTCAGACCTGATCCCAGCAGCTCCTCCTTCCAGAGACCAAGAAGAGAAACCAACATCGCCAGCGGATGTCCCACCTTCTGCCCTCTATCCGAGTTAAACAATCACGCCTACGTCCGAGATGACACCATGTTCTTGAAGATTATTGTTGACACCACAGATCTGTGAAGCTATTACGATCTCGTAGACTGGTCAAAAGTACGGTTTGCTGATATTAGAAACTCAAGTACTGCAACTACACATTTCCCAATGCATGTGATTTGAATTATGTCAACAGACAAAGGTAAAGGCCGGTATACAAAGTGTATGCACGTCTAAGTCAAAACACTTGAAAAGTTTGGCGTGAACCGCAAAACAATCGACCGATAGATCAGAAGTCCTTTACTGAATCGAAAGGAACATTGTATTAATACGAGTGATAATCAATATTGTTCGAGAGGAAGGACAACAATGTTGATAATCTAAAATATGAAACAACCATGAAGGTTATTAGTAGTTTTAAACATTTATTGGAATATCGCAAATGGCCCTGGCCTGGCCCTAAAAGGTGTACCCTTTAGCAGATTTACAAATGGCTAAAATATTTATGGATAACGAAGCGATTATCGGGCGTTATATATTTCCATGTTCCTGAGACTCGCTGCGCACGTTAAGGAAAATGGAAGACAAATGCCGAAATTATAAGATTCTCGAAAACTTGGACTCGTTTCGTAAAGCTGAATAGAACTATAGATTTAAGGAATCCTTGCAACTTGAAGTAACAAGTCCATGATTCATACTATTTAAGTGCGATAATGAAGAACGGAATCGAGTTCGTCCCGGAAGGGTTATTAGTTTGCTGCTTGATTTGTTTTGTATTTGACTTTTAATATTTATTTAAAGTGATTTTGCAATGATATCGGTGTTCAAACTTGAATAAGTTCAAGGTTTTCTGGACTGAGTTTTCTTTGAAAACCAGGTTAGAGAACTAGGAGCTTATATGCTTGTTATCAGTAAATACAGAAGCACAAGGTGATATTCCTCTGATAATTCTACGGCGAGCAATCCGTATACCGTATGCTGACCAAAAGGGGGTTTTTCCCCGGGATCTCCGGTTTCCTTCTTAAATAGAACGATTTTTGTAAGCCTTAGAAGTAGCGAATTAAATGCAAGAAAAGGTCAATGATTGTCTGTTTTGTCGCTAGTTGCTGATTTAACAGTGAACCTTAAGAAGCTAGTTTTACGTGGGTAAAAAGGTAAAGTCTGCATACGAGCCAAGTGGCCCATCAGGCCGAAGCTTAACCCGGTTCTGTAGCATGAAGCGAGTGGGAGTATTTCTACTCCCCCCCTGGATGGTATGCTAGTCCATCACAGGGTTGCCCCCAGCATTAAAGGGAGAAAGGTAGCCTGCCAAACACTGATGCATGTTTTGATTGCTTCACTATTAAAAAATGAACAGGTTAAATCTTTGACTCAATTTGCTGTTGAGCTTGGCTTCTTAGTGGAGGAGTATGCTGCTAGTCGAGGGAAAATTCCACCCCGCAGCAGACGCAAAAAGAAGTCTGTGTACATTGCAACAATAGAAAAGGTTTGAGCATGTTTTGCTTTTTGTTGGGTAATGTTGATTCAAACCCATAAACAACTGAAAAACAATTGAAAACCATTACCTGGCCAGCGGTCAAACCTGAGCCTGCAATATGGTCACATGATACTTGTCAGCGGATACCTTGTTTTGACAGGTGTCAATTGAACATAACATGGATGTCCATTATGATCAGAGATGTATGCAGTAAACTGAGGCTGCATGACTTGGTCGACCTATTAGCGTATTCCATGCTGCTGGCCATGTTGACCATGAAA
>DDLT01000119.1 GCA_002340265.1 Lentisphaeria bacterium UBA2565
TTAGCAGTCAGCAGTAAACAGTTATCAGTTATCAGTTATCAGTGTTTAAAGACCTTTGACTTTAAGACTTTGAACTTTCGACTTTTATAGGATTTTAAATGGACTTTTTTAGAGATTTATTGGCTGAAGGAAATACGTTCCTCCTTTTTCCGTTTATTGCGGGAGTTTTGGGAAGTATCGCCTTTGGTGTGGTCGGTAGCTATGTGGTTGTACGACGAATTAGTTATATTGCCGGAGCAGTGGCTCACAGTGTCCTTGGTGGAATCGGGGCATCATTGTATCTAAATCACCATTATGATTGGAAATGGCTTTCACCTCAAATTGGTGCGCTTTTGGCGGCTCTAATCTCAATTTCTCTGATAAATTGGGTTGGGCGCTTTGGCAAACAACGTGAAGATTCGTTGATTGGCGCGGTTTGGGTGATTGGAATGTCCAGCGGTATTTTGTTCATGTCTGCCACGCCTGGTTATAACGATTTGTCCGGTTATCTCTTTGGTGATATTCTGTTTATTTCTCAAAATGATTTGTGGTTACTTGGCAGTTTGAATGTCCTTATTGTGGCAGTTTGCTGGGTTTTCTACCATAAGATGTTGGCAGTCTGTTTTGATGAAGAGTTCACCAGGCTACGTGGAATAAATACCAGTTTCTACAACTTTCTTCTACTTCTACTCACAGCAATCACTGTTGTGATGATGATTAATATTGTGGGTATAGTGATGGTGATTGCACTTCTGACAATTCCGGCTTCGACGGCTTCAATGTTTTCAAGGCACCTGTGGCAGATGCTGATTCTCTCTTCACTTTTCTGTCTAGCAAGTGTGGTGACCGGTTTTTCTGTAAGTTATAGCTATGATTTTCCAACTGGCGCTGTGATTGTGCTGGTTTCGGTTCTCATTTATCTTGCAGCAGTAATTACCAAATCTTTATTTCAGCGATTTAGAGCTGTTGAACAGAAGGCTTAGAATGATTTTTAAAGTGATATGTGTGGGAAAACTCAAGGACAAAATGTTTGAGAAACGTGTTCAGGAGTACTGCAAACGGTTGAGTTTTGACAGTAAAGTTTCGATTACTGAAATTAAGGATTCGACTAAAGAGAAAGAGGGGCAGAAACTTCTTGAACTCATCGACAAAGAGAAAGGTTATGTGATTGCACTGACGGAAGAGGGAAAGGAGCTGACTTCACGTAAGTTTTCTGAAAAAATTGCCTCAATTCACCAGAAGGTGACGTTTGTGATTGGTGGCCCCTTTGGTTTGACAGAAGAGGTGAAAAAACGTTCCGACATGCTACTTTCACTTTCGAAGATGACTTTCACCCACGAAATGGTGCGCATGTTTTTGATGGAGCAAGTGTATCGAGCAGTTTCGATTATGAAGGGTAGAAAGTATCACAATGATTGATAGGCTCTGAAGTTGCTTGTCTGTAAAATTTTTTCTCTCTTATTGAAAGCTCTACGTTTTTCTATATTTTATACCTCGCGTAGTAGATTTTTGCACTCTTACGTCTCCGTTGAAGAGAAAGTGCATTATGTAAAAGGTCAGTTTTAACCAGTCAAGGTATAACTTTCTTAACGGGTAAACCCAGAAAATAGCAGGAGTTAATTATGTCGACTATGGCACAAATTACGGCTGAAGTTTTATCATTTCCGATTAAGTCACGCGCGTTATTGGCTGATTTATTGTTGGACAGTTTGGATGACGCAGAACCACATAATTATGATGAAGCTTGGCTGGCAGAGGCTAAGCGCAGAAGTTTGGAAGTTTGTGATGAAAGTACCTGTTCATCACACTATGACGTGATGAATAACGCAAGAAGTGCTTTAAAATGAATGTGATTTATCATAAAAATGCAGAACTTGAAGCTATCACTTCTGCACAATTTTATGAAAGCCAAGCAGCTGGTCTAGGTAGCAAATTTCTAGACGATCTAGATCGGACGGTTAATGATATTGTCAATTACCCTGAAGCTTGGTCGATTATGGGGGATGATATAAGACGACACCTTTTTACGCACTTTCCATTTGGTGTCATTTATCGTATGACAAACTCCAAAATTTTAGTTTTAGCAGTGATGAATCTACATCAGAAGCCTAATAGTTGGCACGATAGAATGTGATACTTGTTTTTGTGGATATAATATCAAATATAATTTCTTTTAACAAGGAGCAAAGATTATGATTAGACGAGTTGGTGAATTTAATGAAACTGTGATGGAGCCGATGTTCGGGGGCGATGGCAAAGTTACACTTCAGCACTTTTGGAGTAAAGATGAGATGTTATCTGCAAACCGTCTTTGTGCAAAACTGGTGATCGAACCGGGTTGCAGTAGCGGTTTTCATATTCACGAAGGTGAAGAGGAGATCTTTATCGTATTGAAAGGTAAAGCACAGGTTGATGATAATGGTGAACTAAAAGAGCTCAATGCCGGTGACTCAATGCTGACAATAACCGGAGAAGGTCACGCGATTAAGAATATCGGCGAAGACACGCTGGAAGTTCTTGCTTTGATTTCCTGCTATTAATTTAATAGCTTGCGAACTTTATAAACCCCGATTTTCCAATGTGAAGGTCGGGGTTTTTTAGTACCTGTATTTATTATCAACAAATTGTTAACTTCCTGTCAATAACTTTGTGAATGTTATTATAACTTTAGAGTTTCAGTAGTGGAAATATTTGAATCATGTTAATAACTCCCTCAAATTGGTGATTTTTAGTGGAGTTTTTAACAGAATTGTTAACTTCCTGTCAATAACTGCTGTTGTTAATAAAAAAGGTCTTTAAGGACGTTATTGTCCTCAAAGACCTAAAAAAACTACGTAAAACTCATCACGTAAAACGTATTACGCTTCTATATCCATTAGGAATGCAGCGTAACCTTTGTAAGTCATGTAAGTATCGACCTTGCTCGCCAGCTCGTATGGCGCGTGCATATTTAGAACTCCAGTTCCGCAGTCCACAACTTCCATGCCGTATTTCGCCATGTATTGCGCGATTGTACCGCCGCCACCATGGTCGATTTTACCCATTTCCGATGCGTGCCAAACGACGCCGTTGTCATCGAAGATGTTACGCATTTTTGCCATAAACTCAGGGCTTGCATCAGTTGTGCCGCCTTTTCCGCCGTGTCCGCTGTATTTCTTGATGTTTACACCGCTGGACATCATCGTCTCGTTACGCGGAGAGTCCACTTCCGGATGAACAGGATCATGAACATTAGTCACATCCGCGGAGATCATATAAGAGTTGCGCATTGTGCGTTTTAGTTTCAGTTCACAGAAGGAACCTTCAACTGCGTTGACGATTTCCGCCATTTCGTTTTCGAAGATGTTGCTGTTCATTCCGGTACGACCCATTGAACCAATTTCTTCTTTATCGCAAAGAATGATTACAGATGTGTATTCCGGGTCTTCAGTCTGGTCGAAAAGAGCTTTTGCACCAGCATAAGCACAGATGCGGTCATCGTGTCCATAACCTGCGATGATTGAGCGATCAAGACCAAGTTCACGGGCTGGCCCGGCTGGAACAAACTGAATATCAGCACTTACAAAATCATTCTCGTCGATGCCGTATTTTTCGTTCAACAGTTCAAGCATTGCCAATTTGATACGGTCAGCTGCTTCTTTATCTTCAACAGGTTTTGTCCCGATGATGACTTTTAGGTCTTCACCTGTAATCGCTTCGGTAATTTTCTTACCTTTCTGATCTTTCGCAAGGTGAGGTAGTAGGTCTGAAATCATGAAAATCGGATCTTTTGGATCTTCACCGATGTTAACTTTTACGATAGTTCCGTCTTTTTTAGCAAAGAAACCGTGCATTGCCAACGGAATTGTCACCCATTGATATTTACGAACGCCACCGTAGTAATGTGTGTCGATTAGCGCCATCTCTTTTGATTCGTGAAGCGGATACGGTTTGGTATCAAGACGTGGAGAATCGGTGTGTCCGCCGACGATACGAAGACCTTCTTCAAGCGGCTTTTTACCAATCTTCACAAGCATCACAGTTCTGCCGCCGGTTGACATATATACTTTGTCTCCGGTTTTAAGACCTGTGTTGTTCTTAATTACGTCGTTCATATCAACAAAACCGTACTTTTTGGCCTCTTCAATAATCAAATCGTGAGCTAGACGCTCGGTTTTTGCACCGCTTAGATAGTTGATGTAAGAGTCGCAGTAATCGTTAAGCTTTGCCATTTCGCCTTCGGCAAGCGCATCCCAAGCGTTAACTTTTTCGCGTAGAAGTGGATTTTTTTCTTTTTCCATTTTTCTATCCTTTATTATAAATTAAAAATTGTTAGTTTAGCGTTGGCAAGTTTATTACCACGCGTGGTGTTTTTTGCATTGATATATGTGCTATTGGACTGGAAATGAATAATGCAAAAGCTAAAATCTTGTCTGCTCAAATTATAGCGAAAAAAGTGACATTCAATACGAAACCATACTCAAATACTTAAAGATTACCATTTATGATTAGATTACTATTTTTATCATTGAGTTTACTGTTTTTTACAACCTCATGTTCATTTGAGACCAAGCGAAAAAATGAAGACACATTTGTGATTTGTAACGGCGCTGAGCCGGAAACTTTGAACCCACAACTCACGACAGCGGTCAATGACAGCCGAATAATTCGGGCAATCTTTGAGGGATTGGTATCGTTTCACCCAAAAACTCTTGTGCCTGAACCGGGCTGTGCCGACTGGCGTATTTCTGAGGATGGAAAAACTTATATCTTCAGTATCAAAAGAGACGCAAAATGGAGTAATGGAACTGCTTTAACAGCTAATGACTTTGTCTATTCATGGAAACAGATTCTGACTAAAAAAGTACCGGCAAGTTATGTCTCCTTTTTCTTTTTTATCGATAATGCAGAGAGGTTTTATCGAGGAGAAATTGAAGATTTTAGTGACGTTGGAATCAAGGCCGTTTCGGATGAAACTCTTGTGGTCACTCTGAAAAGACCTGTCGCGTACTTTCCTGAACTTTTGGCGAATCCGGTATTCTTTCCTGTAAATAGACAGTGTGTGGAGGCATTCGGAAATAGCTGGACAAAATCGGAAAATATTGTTTCTAATGGTGCTTTTACTTTGAAAGAGTGGAAAGCGAGACAAAAGATTGTGGTGGAAAAGTCGGAGTTCTATCACGATGCGGAAAGTGTAATGCTACAACGTGCGGAATTTCTCCCATATGATAATCTGGAAACCTCTTACCAACTTTTTCTTAAAGGGAAAATCGATTGGTTACCTTCTGCTCCGACCGACAAGAATGATGAAGTTAAATTCAATCCCGACTATTATGTGAACTCGTATTTAGGCAGTTACTTTTATCGTTTCAACTGTTCGCGTCCGCCTTTTGACAACAAATTGGTTCGACAGGCTTTTGCAATGTCGGTAAATCGCGACGTGATTGTCAACAAAGTCCTAGGTTCTGGGGAACAGGCGACGAGTTCATTTTGTCCACCGATCAAAAGTTATAAGCCGGCAGAAGGTTTGAATTATAACCCCAAAAAGGCGAGGGAACTTCTAAAGGAATCAGGTTTTGCTGACAATTTACCAGAAGTGGAACTTTTCTATAACACCAGTGAAAACCATAAAAAAATTGCCGAGGCGATAGTAGAGCAGTGGCGTGAAAATCTTGGAGTAAAAGTTTTGCTTCGTAATAGTGAATGGAAAACATTTCTTGCTGATCAGAAATCGTTAAACTATGACATTTCGCGCTCCAGCTGGATTGGCGATTATAACGATCCGGAAACATTCTTAGAACTTTTTGTCTCCGAAAGTGGTAACAATAGAACTGGTTGGAAAAGTCAGAAATATGATGAACTTTTTGCTAAAAGCCGAATACAAAGTGGTGTTGAACGAGAAAATACCTTAAAGGAAATGGAAGCGATGTTGGTGGCTGATGAACTGCCGATTATTCCTATTTACTACTATATCAATCGCGGTTTTATTTCTGAACGTATCAAAGGCTGGCACGAAAATATTCTAGACATCCATCCGTTGAAAAATATTTCGATAAAGAATTAGTAGTTGTCGATTATATGCTTGGTTAAATCCGCGTTGGCTAGCTCTTCCGGGATGGTTTTCCCTCTGGCTGAGTTGCCGGTTTGATGAACCGTTTCATAACTTCCTGAAATTAGATGATGCCAGTCTGGAAGTTTTTTACCTTCTGAAATTAGGCGGTAAGCACAGCTTTCAGGAAGCCAGTGAAACTCTTTGATATCATCTTTGGTTAGAACCATACATTCCGGCACACGGTGTTTATAATCTTTGCAGGTGCAGTTGAACGGATCGAAAAGTCGACACGCCACATTGGTATAAAGAAGTTCTTCAGTGTCATCATCAATAAACTTGTGCACACAGCATTTTCCGCAACGATCACAAAGCAGTTCCCACTGCTTACGATTCATTTTCTTTAGCGACACTTTTTCCCAGAATTTTTGACTATTCATTAGAAATTCTCTTTTGCCCATTTCAGAGCTTCTTCTTTGGTTTTCATAGTTCCAGCCAACTGCATGTCCTGCACTTTGGTCAGAATTTTCTTGAATCGTGAACCAGGTTTATAGCCCATTTCAATCAAATCTTTTCCTGTTATCAATGGCGGTGGCAGTTCAGTTCCACCTTCATTTTCCAGTTCAACAAGTTTCTCTTTGGCGAAATGATAGTTTTCGAGCATTCCACTTGCTGATTGACAGTCGACACGATGAAGCTCCAGATGAAGAGGAAAGTTTTCATCGGATAAAAAACGACGCAGTTTTGCCGGGCGCATTTGCTGAATGTTGATAAAAGTCATGTGGTGATGAACCGCATTGTAGACCGTTTCAATGGTTCGCTTTGATGCTTTGAGGCGACGGAGAATTTTATTCGACATGTTGGCGCCGACAGCAGCGTGAGCCGGCGTTGTAGGCGTGCCGTCCTCTTTGTAAGAAAGCGTGCGAGGTTTGCCGATGTCGTGAAGAAGTGTCGCCCAGGCCAGTTCCTGTGACGGATTTTCTTCTAATTTGCTCAAAGCCAGCATTGTGTGATTCCAAACATCGCCTTCCGGGTGGTATTTTTTCGGCTGATCACAACCTTTCAGTTTTACGACTTCCGGTAGAATCTGTTCTAAAAGTCCCGTTTCAAGTAGAAGTTCAAAAGCGTTCTGAGGATTTCGTCCGGTCAGCATTGAAGTCAGTTCCACATAAATGCGCTCCTGTGCAATATTGACAATTTTATCTGCGTTCAGTTTGATGGCTTCGAGCATTTTTTCATCCGGCTTAAAACCGAGACGGGATGTGAAGCGGACAGCACGAAGCATTCGCAGATAATCTTCAGAGAAACGTTGGTTTGGATCACCGACAGTTTGAAGAGTTCCGTTGTCAAGGTCTTCAAGTCCGGTAGAAAAATCGATAATTGTTTCTTCAATCGGATCGTAGAAGAGGGCGTTTATGGTGAAATCACGGCGAACTGCATCAGCTTCGGCATTGGCATATTCGATTTTGTCAGGTCGTCGTCCATCAGAATATTCTGCTTCTGCACGGAAAGTGGCGACTTCAAAAGGAGTGTGATCAATCAAAACCGTAATGACACCGAATGCCGCACCTGTCGGAATTGTTCGTTTAAAGATCTTGACAATTTCATCCGGCTTGGCGTCGGTCGCAATATCGATATCTTTGACTTTCAGATTAAGGAGTGAATCGCGAACAAAACCGCCGACAAAGAATGCAGAAAAACCGTTCTTCTTCAGAGTTTTAACGATTTCAAACGCCGCATTTTCAATCGGTGTTTCACCATGCAGTTTTCGAGAAATAGTTTTCATTGACGCAAGTTTAACCTTTTGACAGTTTGCTTGACTGATCCTGAACTTCGGAGTGAAGGTTGCCGCCTTTTGAGTCAATGGTGACTACGGCTGGGAACTCTTTTACCTGTAGTTCCCACATCGCTTCCGGTGCACCGAACTCTTCGTAGAAGTAGACATTGCTGACTTTTTCTATTTTATCGGCAAGGAGTTGTGCACAGCCTCCGTAAGCGCTTAGATAAACACAACCGTGTTCGATACAGGCTTCGGCAGTGCTTGCACCCATTCCACCTTTTCCAATGACAAAACGGATGTTGTTGTCAGCAATCACTTTTGCCATATAAGGCTCTTCGCGCATAGAAGTCGTCGGACCAGCTGCTGTAATCTGCCAGTTGTCATCTTTATCTTTGATGGTCACTGGGCCACAGTGGTAAACTGCTAGTCCGCTTAGGGACACTGGAGGTTCGCCGCCTTCGTAGAAATATTTGTGTGCCGCATCGCGGGCGGTGTAGATAGTTCCGGAAAGATAAACGATGTCGCCGCATTTCAGCTGGCGGACATCGTTTTCGGAAATCGGAAGATTTATTTTTACTTCAGCCATTATTTACACATGTCCAAAAAGTTTTGAATGAGTGTATGCCCGTGTTCGCTAAGAATCGATTCCGGGTGATACTGAACTGTATGAATACAACGCGTTTTATGGCGAAGTCCCATGATGATGTCATCTTCAGTTTTGGCTGTAACTTCCATCTCGTCGGTTACAGTTTCTGGTAAAACAGTCAGAGAGTGGTAGCGAACCACTTCGTATGGAGAAGGAATGTTTTTGAATAGTCCTTTACCGTCGTGGAACACTTTTGACGTTTTTCCATGCATTAGATACGGCGCGTTTGAAACTGTCGCTCCGAACTCTTCGGCAAACGACTGGTGTCCCAAACACACTCCGAAAACCGGAATTCCCGCATCGCTGAATGCACGGATTGCCGCACAGGAAATTCCTGCTTTACTCGGATCACATGGACCCGGAGATACGACAAGTCCGTCAGGTTTCAACGCAAGCGCCTCTTCCACCGTCATTTCATCGTTACGAATGACCTTCGGTGTTTCTCCGAGTTCACTCATATACTGCACGATGTTGTAGGTAAAAGAGTCGTAGTTATCGATCATTAAAATCATCTGTCGAATCTCCGCAATACTACTTCAGGTAAGGTTTGATTGCTTTTTTGTCGATCTCTTTTGCAATCTTCGCCCAGGAGTATTTCGACACGTTTTTAAAGCTTTCTGCACGCTTCTCTTTCCAATCTTCCTCAATCGCTTTTTCCATTGCTTTCGCAAGTGCATCAGGCGTACAGCGTTTAAGCATTTCTCCACCGATTGAAGGAATGAAGTCAGCAAACCCACCGGCAGCAGATGTAATTGGAGGAGTTCCGGCAGCAGCACATTCGATTGCAACCATTCCAAGCGGCTCTTCACGTGAAGGGTAAATTCCGGCACATGCAAACTGGTTCCATAGTGGAATTACAGTTGAGTGGTCCTGATCACCGACGAAGAACATATTTTCAAGTCCGCTTTCGTAAGCCTGAGAAATCAGTTTGTTGTGGTTGCTTCCGTTACCGCAGGCGATAATTCCGAAGTCTTGACGTTTCTCATTTAGAATTGCTGCCGCTTTGATCAACAGGTCGACACCTTTCGAATCTTCGAATTTGTCTGTCATTGTCATACGACCGGCAAATACAAAGATGTGCTTTTTAGAAAAGACGGCGTGAAGTCCGCCAAGGTAGTCAAAACCGAAGTTTTTACGATACTCAGAACAGCATGCTGTAAGAAGAAGATCGTTTTTATCCTGAAAGATTCCTCGCTCGGTAAGTTTAACAAGCTCCCAAGTATCGATTTCAGCTTTTGCAGGTTTGAACGTTTCAGGGTCGAAACCTTTCGTACGTTTGAAAAGCTCTTTCTCTTTGAAACCAGCGGCTTTTAGATTTTCGTGGCCTAGATCAGAAAGTGACATCGTAGTTTTAACAAACTCTTTACCTTTATCAAAAAGCTCTACAAAGATACGATCGTAAACAGCCGCATCAGTAAATGAATCACGTGGCTCTTTGCGGGCAAATTTGTTCATCTTCACTTTGATTGCGTTATCGTGACCAATCTGAATCACCGGAATATCGTAACCGAACTCTTCGGAAAGTTCAGAAAGCAGTCCGCCAAGAGGTGTAATATGGTTACAGATAATTAAATCAGGTTCATTCGATTCAATGCGTTCTCTTAGTGCATCTTTAAGCACTTGAAGATACGCTTTCACGTCCGCCATTTTCATATCGCGGAAATAGATTTTAAAACCCTGTAGATTGTGCGGAGAAAAGGCCGGGAAATCTTTAATTCCTGAAATCGGAAAAAGAATGTCATGAACTGCAATCGGTTCATATTTTTCTTTATGATTCGTCGCATTTCTGATGTTGTTGTGGATTGTGGTGTTGTTGTTTGCAGCAGTCAGCACTTCCACTTCGTAATCCAGCTTGTGAAGCCAGTATGCCAAATCCAAGCAGTATTCACCGCTACTACTTCCTTCAAGCGGCTGAATTCCCGCAATAAGAATCTTCTTCATAAATCCACCTTTTATATTGAGGTAAAATCGTTAATTGTTAATTCGTTTTAAGGCGGTTACTATAAGGCGAAAATCGTAAAAAACAACTCTTTTTGAAATCCATTTTACAATGGTTTTTTTTTGCTCTTGTAAACTCGGCTTTTGACCATAGATTCACACTGATTTTGATAAATTTGACAAAGGCTTTGTTATGGATTTTTTACCTTTTATTGTTAAAATTCGCGAAAAATATAAACATCTTGAAACTCAGATGTCTGACCCGGGTATCTTTTCACGTCAGAAAGAGTATCAGGAAGTTTCACGCGAATATCGTCGTGCCGACGCCGTTTTGAAAAAATATGATCGTTATCTGAAATGTCAGGAAGAGATTGAAGATAACAAGATGATGCTTGCGGAAGAGAGTGACGAAGAGTTTGCTGAAGTGATTAAAGCAGATTTGGAATCGCTTCAGGCTGAATACGAATCTTTGGAATCTGAAGTTAAAACACTTCTTGTACCTGCCGGACCAAACGACTCTCGTAATACCATTCTTGAAATTCACCCTGCAGCGGGTGGTGATGAAGCCGGACTTTTCGCTTACGAACTCTTCCGTGTGTATTGTCGTTATGCCGAGAAAAACGGCTGGAAAGTTGAGGTTCTTGAGCTGACCGAAAATGCGGTTGGTGGTTTGAAGTTTGTGAACTGTTCGATTCAAGGTGAAGAAGTATTCCGTAAACTTCATCTGGAAAGTGGAGTTCACCGTGTACAGCGTGTTCCAGCTACCGAATCCGGTGGTCGCATTCACACCTCTACCGTCACTTGTGCGGTTCTTCCAGAGGTTGAAGAAGTCGACTGTCCAATCAAAAATGAAGATCTTCGTTTTGATACTTTCCGAGCATCAGGACCTGGTGGACAGTGTGTGAACACAACCGACTCAGCTGTACGTATCACCCACATTCCAACTGGAATTGCCGTGGCATCTCAGCAGGAAAAATCTCAGCACAAAAACCGTGAAATCGCGATGCGTATTCTTCGTGCTCGAATTATTCAGAAGATGCAGGAAGAGGAACAGGCGAAATATGCGGCAGAACGTAAATCTCAGGTTGGTACCGGAGACCGTTCAGAGCGAATTCGTACTTACAACTTTCCGCAAGGTCGTGTGACAGATCACCGCTTTGGTGTAACCCGTTATGACCTGAATCAGATTATGACAGGTGAGGTAGAAGACTTTTTCGCACAGCTTCTGGCTATCGAGAGTGAACGCGTTCTTGAAGCGGAAATGGCGAAACTGTAAACTTTATGTACTTTCTACTACTTATTGTAGGTTTTGTGTCCGGAATTTTTTCCGGACT
>DDLT01000084.1 GCA_002340265.1 Lentisphaeria bacterium UBA2565
TTTTTGTTGGATTATTTCGATTTATCGAACAAACATAGCGACAAAAACCGATAGAGCCACGTATTATCTAAAATTCATTCCCCTTTCTCGATTGAAAGGTTAATATTGGCATCGAGATGCGTTTATGGAACAACTTTAAACCGAGCCTAAAACTAAGACCATCTTCCCCGTGGCCCGTGTGTTTCGGTCTGCAGTGAACCAACGCACGACGTTCAATAGAAAATCTTAAACCGAAACCACTTCAATGACGGTTCCTAAACATCCGTAGGGACGGTAGTCGCTGGGCGAAACTAATGCTGGCTCGCGAGGCAAAGGCCTCTGGGAATGATAGCACAGCATAAAGCTACAATTTCAATGAGAATGAGGCCATTGCGGTTTAAATGTTTTTCTTGCAATTCAACTTCACAGAATGTCAAAGTACCTAAAAAGAGACAAAAACATATTATCAAGAAACACTATCCTAAAAAGAAACATGGAGGACAGTCGACGTTTTTTAAGAAATCCATGCCACCTCAATGTCTCTTCTATAAAGTTAAAGACGTCCTTCGATCAGGTATCGAAGCGAGTGAAAAACAAAGCCGCTTTCGTTACGTCTACTATTACACATTCGCTTTTAAAGTTGGTATATTCCGTAATGGAAATGGAGGATTCAGCTCTGCGACGAAGACGGTAAAAATCGTTTGTGACCACATAGAATGTGCAAAGTGCGGACGCCATTGGCCGAGCGAAGTAGTTACAATTTATCCATATATATAAAAAACTATTCACCTGACTACGGAAAAAGACAGCAAACGTCGTGAGATTTAGTTCTACAGACTGAGAGTTTGACAAACCAACCGGTAACAGCCATGAAAACAAAGGCATGTCGAATGGACCCTTTAGCTCGCTGAAGATCCCTGCACGCTGTTCGCTTGGGATGTGTTGAATTTTCTCCAGCTTCTACTGACTTTGACTTACAAGTATACTTTCTGTCATCACCCAAATAGCTTAACTTTTAGTGTAAACCTAATTCAAAGGAAAAGAAAGAAAGCGCGATACCTCTGCAGAGAACAAATATTCCAGTACTTTATCTAAAAACCGGTTAAATACGTGTAAAGCCTGTTACATAATTTCTTACATCTAAGCTATTAGTCAAACTAATATATAATTAAACTGTCATCAAAAGCCAAAAGAAAGTTCGCAAATTTATGCTTCTGCACAACACCAAATAACTAATGCTAGCGTAAGCTAGTTACTGTAGTAAAATAAAAAAACTGTAATGTTTAGGTGTACTTCTGGCTACCTATCATAAGATTTAAGTTCTGCTTGAAGCGATTTAATCTCATGAATAGGGACATTAGATTTTAATTGATCTTCTTCCTCGTTGTCGGTATTGTAAACCTTAAATAAAATAGTATTTCACTATTTTTCAGCTACGAGATGATGAAAAGTTAAGCAGAATAATAGAATCACTAAATCTATAGCAGATAAACCACCTACCTATAAGGGATGTTCAAAGGAACTTTTACCCCGGAATGCGTATGGAAAGTCAGGGACCGGTTCTTTTGTTCAGTATCTAGGGTCTTCAGATAAAAGGCTCCATTTTGCTAGGCTATACCAGTAGGTCTATAGTACAGTTTAGTTGTAGAGAGGGGCAGAGTAGAGCTTCCTCTAACGGAAAAAAAAGAAACATGTGGAGTACCTAAGCCTACTATTTGTCTTTGCTTGCTGGTTGAGGAAACAACAGTGTAGCCTCTTAAGGAATTGGTGCTAGATTCTCAGGGACAATAAATTTCTCACCTCATGCATCAAAAAGTTGTGCCATGGTAATTCTCGCAGCCTACAAATAGATATGCTAGTTGAAGTTAAGTAACAGCGGCTGTTGATATTTCTTCTGTTGCTATGGTTAGGACTTTGTAGTCGACTAGCTGATAATTCAACTAAAGAACAGGCAAAAGTATGAAAACCACAAGGACATTTTACTGTTGTCAACGTATTTAGCATGTATACCATTTGCTATATTGACATGGATAAAAACAGCCCTCGGAATAATGAAAGTTTGTTCTTGTTGAACTATTGAACTAACTTGTCGCAACTTTCCTATAATAAACTTCAGATAAAATTTAATACCATTCAAGTGTCCATTAACTTTGTATTAAATCTTATCTTCTCCACAACCAATAAATCACAAACCTAGTTTTGATTTCATTGGCAACAAGTAGTGGTGCAAAAGCCTAATCGATTGTGTTCCTGTAATTCTGGTGCAAATGTTATCATATCAGATGGTAGTTTCTTCTGGGTCATTTCTGGCATCTGCTCTCTATTAGAAATTAAAAACAAAGTATATATTATTACATGTAGAAGTAAACGCAAAAGTGACGCTGTATTCTTAAAAATTCGACAGCTTTGGGTTGTTGCGATTATGAGAACCAATCTATGTCACTGACCTGTCTAAAGTCTTCATTTAGAATTGTTTCATTGTGCCACCATTTGCTTGGCCGCTTTCGGGGGTGCTTTAGCCAGACTCCAAATAGCTTGATCATAGTTGTAGATTGGAAGGGAATCTCGGGTACAATTCACTAGCCTCGATTTATTCTGTAACTGCCATGCTCATATCATTCTTTTTTATAAACTGTTTTTCATTGCTAATGTTTTAAGGAGTTTAGCATCAATCATAATCAAAAGTAAAGGACACAAATCAATTATACAAAATTCATTGCAAAGTCGAAATTCACGCTCGCGCCTTTAGTGAGAGCTCATTGTTGGATTTCCCATCAAACAAAGTGAGACGTATAATGCATGGTTGGGCAGCTGTTGTTGTGTTATGACATTAAAATAGTTTGTATAAAGGCGTTTAGCAACATATAAACTACGAAGCTGCGAAGACACCGATTATCAATGACTTCTTAATAATGGTAATAGGACTGAGTGGAGTCCAATTCGGTCATACGATACGTAATCATACGAGTGATTAACAAAATCGGGCGACCGCGAAGCG
>DDLT01000152.1 GCA_002340265.1 Lentisphaeria bacterium UBA2565
TTAATTACGCATATATGCGTAGGTGGTATTCAAAGGGTTATATCTCCATAGAAACATAATAACTGGAGGCTGACTGAAAAAACCTTGGTTACTTCAGTCTCCGGACTCATATAGTACACTTTTTTATTTGTCTTTACGTTTCACTGATATAAAAAAAGACTGTAAAAGTACTTGTAAATAAAGTTATTCTTGTTAATCAAAAAGTCTGTTTACGCAAGACGAATGCGAGAATTTTTTTAATGGACGTGTGTGAGAGACTTGGTTAGTGTTTAAAAAGCTTGTTTACGCAAGCGAACTGAGAAGAAATTTTTTCAATGAAAGCGTGTGAGAGACTTGTGCCCCATTCAGTTACACCAACTAAATCCAGGTTTGGGTTTTTCCAATTTGTCGATTACTAATTTTAAACACTTACCATCACCTCTGCACTCTTGCTCTGAACGCATGACTTGTATTTTCAGTTCACTTGCCGTCTGCAGTTCTAGCCTACCTGTAGCCGTGGCTTCCAATCTATATGCTTTCAGTCTGTTTTGGCTTACAAAGAGATTTCACAATACCAGTCACGTTAGAACTGTTCGTTTCTGCCGTTCTTCTGTACCTCAACTAATGGTCCGTGCAGCGTCTAGTAGCTCGAGCGGTGCTTCAGATTACGCCCTGTAGTACCCGGTAGACAGGCTCTCTAGTCAAGGATGGGATGAAGAGAAATCGGGAGGAAAGAGGCTAGAAGAGAGGGGAGGGGAGAGGGAAGAGGGGAGACGCCCAAACCCTCACCCCATTCTCCACTCGACAACTTTACTCTTAGCCCTTAGCCAGTTCCTTCTTGCAGCCCGGTACGGTCAGACCTGTTCGGAGGAGTGCGTGACGGACGAAAAGATTGTCTCTGCGTTGGATAGAAGACATGGAAGTCTCCTGCGTTATGATAACCTACCCAACTATCATCAAACTTGGCGCCTAGAATTGAACAGTTGAAACAGGCCAGATCCAGTATCCCAGAATCTATTAGCGACGTTATACCAAATCAATAAATGTTAACTGCGAATCAAGAAGGCGCCTGAAGTCTCTCGACTAACTGTAGCTCTTTGATTCAGTGTTCGCACTGAAGAATGAAGTGGATTTTGAAAGCGTTACCTTGTCTAGACAATTCTGAAACCACACGCACAGTAGGCTGTGAGTGGAGGATTGCTTATCATATTTCGTCAAGTTAAAAGCTTTATTCATTGGTCGAACAATGGACATTCGATATACGCTTCCCATCAGAACTGCCTTTACACGCGCACCGAAGACAAATTTCTGGTCGCTCACAAGGTAAAGTCCAATCACTGGTGTGTTAGTGCTGTAAGCATTTTGCACAGTGCCGGACCTTTTAAAGCCTTCAAACATGGCCCGTACCCGTACGTTAGTCATTTTGCCGTTATTGCTGTTGTTTGCGAGTCTCGCACTGTCCCAGAGTAAGTACGCTTCAAATTATTTAACAATAATCAATTCATTGTGTAAGGCGTCGACTAGATCATTCGCTCTACCTCGTCTCTTCTTCGTATTTTGCTCTTTTGTGCTAGTATAAAGATGTTAGATCTGAAGCAATCTTCAAGAATGACTTGTTGTTGCTTGGATGTTAGATTTTGCGTGGTATCTATCCAAAAATAGGTTTGGGATTGTCCAAGACTGAGTTGAGCGTAGGTCCACTGGTTTTGCAAAGGTTATACGTCGGCAATTTCTAGTTCCTAATGGGACCATGATATTTTGTTCAAGGTTTGAGTATTACTATTCGGGGAATTTAAATATTTACTAATTTTGCAGATTATTGGGGTAGTTACCAATGTGAAAGCATTTCTGTAAATCTCCAAATATCTAGCAGGTAACACGTACGCAAACAGCCGTCGCTGCGTCGACACAGAGCACAGGGACTGTTTGACATAATAAACGGTTGCTCCTCTCCGGGTAAGGGCGATTTTAGTAAACAAAGCCTTGTCTCCAAAAGAATCGTCAAGAAAGGCAAAGTAGGAATGTTTAGAAGAGCTCATTTTTTATTTTCCACTAACAAAAAGAGCATTCGTGACTACAACAATACGTCTTTGTGACTTGTCAGCCCTTCACTATTCACACTGTCTATTGTAAAAAGAACATAGGCTAAAATTCTTATTCAGATGACTTTTTCTGCTTGAAATGGCAAAGCTAAAATACTCTCAAGCTTTGAATGTTCCAAAGACCAGAGATCTTCAAGGTTTGTTTCATTTTGAAGGATTTCTTGTTAGACATACCAGGAATGCTTTCGGATCTGGGTTTGCTGTCACGACAGATACAGCGTGACAAAACAACAGGGTATTCATTCGCCGACCTCACTTGAACCCTTTTCGAAGGAAACGAATGCTTCTTTCGTTACTCGTTCAGTTTTAGAGAACGGAGTATGTATATGGAATTGTTGTTTTAGTGGTTTGAAATTTATGTCAAGAATAATAGTATAATGTTAGGTTTTCGCACATGAATGCTTGTGAAGACGAGAAATCTTCGAGGAGGAACTGCGACCTTTTGACCACCAGTGAAAGAATGTTTGTTGTAGAATCAGCCGGGTAAGATTTTGTTATAAGAAAGTAATTCTTGTTTTTCGATACTGCTACGTTTATGGTTACCATTTCGAAGTAGTCAAGACATTTTATTAGCAAATTCTAAGTCGCGAGTTTTTCACGCAGACGAGTCACATGCACAGGAACCATTATCATCTCTTCAGCTTTCCTCATGGAGGCGGCAACATCAAAATCCAGAAACCTTCTTGCGTGAAAAAACTTTTTAGCTCAAACGGAATTTCACTTTGGGGAACCAGTGCGCTGTATCTTATGTTAATCAACGTAAGCTTACTTCTCAAAGTTCGTGGGGCCGTTGAAAAGTTTGAAAGCCGGTTGCGCAGAAGTCGATTAGCCCCTCAACGGCCAGTAGGCAGGGTACATATTAGGCTTACCTAATTGTCAACTCTGTATAATTTTACCGACCAAACGTTATTTCGACTTCGTTCACTTCAGCTAAATCTTTAAGTTACGAACTGGACGCTTTGGGAGGATAATTTTGGAAAATAACTTGAGTCGGAAAAATGATGGCGACTCGGGTACATTTTAAGCTTACCCATAACTCCGGTAGCGCATCAAGACTCTCACAACGCAAATGAAAACGTGCAAAAAAGTTCTAACATCCTCAAACCTGGTATGCACAATACCGTTAGCACAGGGACAAAGATTGCAAAAATATGACTTTCCTTGTACTTTATGGGCTGTGTGAGGTGAAATGTAGAGCCGCCATATTTTTTCCTACGGTAGATTACAGCAGAAACGTTACTGGCTAACTGCCAAAAGGAACTTCAAGAAACGATGACAGCAGCAACAGAGCAACATACTAAAAAGATCAACGAGGTTTGTGCTCTTCTAAAGCGTCTATGCCTATCAAAGCACTTACGTTTGGATAAGAAAGAGGAGCTAGAGCTACAGAAGG
>DDLT01000035.1 GCA_002340265.1 Lentisphaeria bacterium UBA2565
CTCCAAAGTTGACGCTTACATTTGGATGAACAATGTATCCAAATGGATGAGCGACTAAATCATTTGGATGAACGATGTATCCAAGTGGGTTAACAACTAAAGCATTTGGATGATAGGCTGAATGTTCCTTATTCGTAATCTATTCAGTTTCTTTATGTAGGGGCTTCCCTTGTGGATGCCCTCACCTTTGGTGTTTCCACATAGTATCCCTTTTCTTTTTTCCTTGCTGGTGATTGTGATGCAGTGCATTGGATCTTTTTCTTGTTTTACCTATTCTGGTTAAATGTCGATGTATGTCTATTATATTACAGCTTATTATGGGGCAGTTAAAAATAAATGGATTTAATAAAAAGTAGGTGTAAAAAAAGCTGCTAAATCTTAGTATTATTTTTACTGTAAATGATTAGTACTATAAATAGGGAGATGTGCATGACTGCAAATAATAAACAGAGTTCTTCTTTAAGAGAAGATATCAGGTTACTTGGCAACTTGCTGGGTAATACTGTCAAGGAGCAGGTTGGAGCCGAGTTCTTTGAGAAAATTGAACAAGTTCGTAAGCTTTCAAAAGCGGCTCGTCGTGAGAATTGCCCTGATGTGAAGTCGGAACTGAAAGCTGTGATTAAGAATCTGAGCAACGAAGAGATTAAAAATCTGACTCGTTCATTCGGTTTCTTTATGAATCTGGCAAATATTTCTGAAAACTACCATACTATGCGTGATCTTCAGCAGTACGATGACGGTGCGTTGACTAAACACTTTACTCAGTTGACTGAAATTATTCCGCGACTGATTAAATGTGGAATTGATGCCGACGAGGTACTAAATACTGTGGCCGACATGAATATTGAACTTGTGTTGACGGCGCATCCGACTGAGGTGAAGCGTCGTACACAGCTTCAAAAACATGGTAAGATTACTAAACTGCTTGGTGAGCTGGATCAAATGACGTTGACCACTGCGGAACGTCGTGAATGCCGCGAGTCGCTTCAGACAATTATTTCTACATTGTGGGCGTCTGATGAAATTCGACGTGTGAAACCGACGCCGATTGAAGAGGCGCGTTGGGGAATGGCAATGATTGAAGATGTGCTTTGGGATGCGATTCCGGCATTTATGCGTGAGCTTGATACAATTGTTGAAAATTATACAGGGAAAACACTTCCTGCTTTCATTGCACCGGTCAATTTTGCTTCATGGATGGGCGGAGACCGTGATGGCAACCCGAACGTGACGTCGAAAGTGACTGAAAATGTGATTTTGATGAATCGTTGGACAGCGGCACAGCTTTATCATAATGAAATTAATGCAGTGATTCAGAATGTATCATGTATCGATTGCAATGATGAACTACGTGAAGTTGTTGGGGAGGTTCAGGAACCGTATCGTACTTATCTGCGTCCTTTTAGAACGCGCCTGTTTGAAACTCGTCGCTGGCTGGAGGCCGCACTTGATGGTCGCAGTTACGAACCGGCAGCTGAAATTATTGAAGATGCATCTGAATTGAAAGAGGCATTTGAGCTTTGCTACAATTCGGTGAAAGAGTGTTACGGCAAGAAGTTGGCCGACAACTATTTCCTTGATTCTATCAGACGTGTCGCTTGTTTTGGTATGACGTTGACTAAGCTTGATATCCGCCAAGAGTCGACACGCCATCTAGAGGCTGTTAATGCGATTACAGAATATGTCGGACTTGGTTCTTATGCGGAGTGGAGTGAAGAAGAAAAGCAGGCATTTCTGGTAAAAGAACTTCAAAGTCCGCGTCCATTGCTTTCTGATAAAATGCCGATGAGCGATGAGGTTCGCGAAGTGATTGAAACCTGTAAAGTACTTGCGCGTGAAAGTTATGAATCATTCGGAGCTTATGTGATCTCAATGGCACAGGCTCCTTCGGATGTCTTGGCAGTTCACCTGCTTCAAAAAGAGTGCGGTGTAGAGAAGCCGCTTCGTGTTGTACCGCTTTTTGAAACGCTTGACGATCTGCAGAACTCCGGCGAAATCATGGATACACTGTTTTCAACGCCTTGGTATAAAGAGGTGACCGGCGGATCACAGGAGGTGATGATTGGTTATTCGGATTCAGGAAAAGATGCGGGTAAACTGGCTGCAAGTTGGGCTCAGTACGAAGCTCAGGAACAGCTGCATGCTATTTCTATAAAACATGGTATTAAATTGACTCTTTTCCATGGTCGCGGCGGATCTATCGGACGTGGTGGTGGACCTGTTGAACACGCGTTGCTTTCTCAGCCTCCGGGTACAGTGGAGGGGCGCATGCGTGTGACAGAGCAGGGCGAGGTGATTACTCAGAAGTTCTCAACAATGGATGTAGCACAGCATAATCTGAAGCTTTATATCGCAGCTGTATTGGAAGCGACATTGGCTCCGCCTCCGGCTCCAAAGCAGGAGTGGCGTGATATAATGGCAGAGATGTCGGTGATTTCATGTGAGGCGTATCGTGACATTGTTCGTGGACGTGAAAACTTCGTTAAATATTTCCGTCAGGTGACGCCGGAGCAGGAACTTGGTCGTCTGTGTATCGGGAGTCGTCCGGCGAAGCGTAAGAAAAGCGGGGGAATTGAAAGTCTTCGTGCTATTCCTTGGGTTTTTGCGTGGACTCAGATGCGTCTGTTGATGCCGGCTTGGCTTGGCATTGGAGAAGGAATCGGCAAAGCTCTTGCTGATGGTAAGAAAGAGTTGTTGCAGGAGATGATTCAAGATTGGCCATTCTTTTATTTCCTGATGGATATGGTTGATATGGTATTGGAAAAGACTGATGCTCATGTGGCCGCATATTATGATGATCTGTTGGCAAGTGATGATGTAAAACCGCTTGGAGTTGAGATTCGTGAAAAGCTGAAAACGACTAAGGAGACCGCTCAGGAAGTGGTAAGCGGGCTGAACATTTCGGAGGAACGTGAAAAGCTTCGTGCTTCTGTACGTGTTCGTAATCCGTATGCCGATACATTGAACTATCTGCAGGGTGAAATTATGCGCAGAATGTATAAAGAGAATCAAGAAGGTGACGTTGTTCTCGAAGATGCGTTGATGGCAACCATTGCCGGAATTTCAGCCGCGATGAAAAACACCGGCTAGTTTTAATTCTAAGATTAGATATGTAGAGGCTCGATTCTTGTGAATCGAGCCTTTCTTATTTTGTAGTTACTCTTCACTTCTGAATGGAGGGGTAAAAAGAAGCCCCGACCAGGAGAAATCGGGGCTTCGGCGGGGAATGTACTGTTTTAGTCTTTTGCCGAGGGGGATTAACTTTCGTATGATAGGCAGGCTACGTGTCCCTGCTGCATTCCAATCTGAATTTTGTGCATGGCGCATTCGAGTCCGTTGTTGTGCATGCAGTCTGTGACTTTGCAGGCACCGACGCTTCCAACCGCGCTGGCAATTCCACCTTTTTGTGAGCTGTTGCAGAATGTGTCGCAGTCATGGTCGCCTGGGCCTCCGACTGTGATTGCAAGTGCATGACATGTTCCAATCTGGTTATAAGCGCAGTCTGATACTTTGCATTCGCTGATGTGTGCTACTTTCATTTTCCTGCTCCTTGCCTAGGGTTTCGCCAAATCTTCTTCGGTGCATTAATGAGGTTGTTATGGCGAATTCAGGTCTTTTATGATTTATAAAGTTTACTGTCATCGTTTGAGATGACACGACCCGGAATTATATCACGGTTGACAGTTGTGTCAAGAAGGTGGCGGTTCAGATCATAAGCTCTCTGCATAAATATGGTAAATAAATTTAGTGATGATTTGAATTGTGATTAGATTAACGTAAAATTGAAAGCATGAAAGTTTGTGAGTTACAGTATCTTTTAGAGGAGGTTATTTATGTATGAATTTGCACAGCTGTCGGGCGGACTGTTTACCGCTTTGGCTATTATGAGTGTGGCAGTTATCGGCTTTTTGTTTTTCAGTGCGTTTTCGGTTTATGGCAGCGCAAAGCTTGTCGGAGATGAACTCAGCTTTGGAAAGGCGATGATTGCTAGTGCGGCGAGTTTTTTCTTGTCGGCTATCGGGCATTATGTGTTTATTCATTTCTGGGGAGAATCTGTTCAACCTTTGGCATTGCTTGGTTCCATCGTAGTGATTTCGTTTGTAGTTTTGGGGGTGATGATTTTTGCGATGGACGAAGTGGATGTCTGGAAAAGTTTTGCGACAGCTGCAATTGCGATTATCGTTCATATTGTTGTTGTGTTTGTATTGATTAAGATAACTCCTGTTGATAGACCGTTTAAGCTTTACAGAGAGTTTAAACGTGAGGTGAGGGGAACAGAGTTAAAAGTGCGAAGAGCCAACTATCTTGCCCGAAAGAAAGCTTTGGAAGATGAGAAGATTGATGCAGGTGCTTTGAATGATGAATCTTATGAATATGAAGAAGATAAGCCTGAAAAGAGAGGTCGCGAGCTGTTGGATTAATGCGATTGAGTTTTGTGAATTCTTAAAGAGTCCGCTGCCGAAAGGTGTCGGACTTTTTAATATTGGAATTGATGATGTCAATCGACTAGTTTGAGATGAAAATAACCATTACCATTTTTAATGAATAAGAGGGATATAATGAAAGATGCGATAAAAGCTTTTCTACTTATGCTAATAGTTGTGTATACTTCCGGTTGTAGCACCACAAATGCCGTTGATCGTAAGCGTGATGCCGCCGATATATTTACTTTTACGGTTGGTCATGGGTTTGGAGCAAAAGCGCAATTAGGACCAGTTGCAGTTTCTCCTTTATTACTTCAGAATGACTCTTCGGGACTACGTGGTGGTGCTGTTTTTGATGACATAAAAGGTCCTCCTGATATTGTGGATGGAGGAATCTTAGAAGTTGGATTTCTCGGCTTTGCAGGAGAAGGCTTTGGTATTCACTATCAAAATTGGGATGATGAAACATTGAGTGTAATGAAGCAACGAGGAAAAGTTTACATGTGGGATGAAGATAACTATCTTCCATTTTTAGAATTACCTCAACAGATAGATGGAACTCAATACCCGTCTTACACCTACAGTCAGGTGGACGTTGTTGTTGCTTTGGGATTCTCAGTTAGAGTGGGCTTTAACCTAGGTGAATTCTTAGATTGGGCTCTTGGTTACTTAAATATTGATATTTTCAATGATGATTTGGAGCAGCGCAAGGCAATAAAAGCACAGCAGCAAATAGCTGAAGAACCTATAGATTTGAAGGAAGAGTGACCTAAGTTGTCATAATCGGCACGGGTGTTCAAAACCGAGTGATGTACAGTTGATTTCGTACCCTGCGGGCACTCCGTATTTGTAGCTCTATCAATTCCACGGGTTACGAAAATAAGTTTTCCCCACCCGACGCTTTGGAGATTGCGCCACGCTGCGTGGGCTTTCTTATGACTTATAGGTGTTAGACATTGGCTGTTAATTTGTAGTGTATAAACAAAAAAGGGTCGTACAAAATATGTACGACCCAGAAAATCTTAGAAATAAACCGCTTATTTTTTGTGACGGTTCTTTCTTCTCATTTTTCTACGCTTGTGCTGAGCAATTTTCAGACGGCGTTTCTTTTTTACTGTACCCATGGTAGAAACCTCTTTTGAATATGCGTTTAACGCTAAATTTATTAAAAATTGTTGTCCCTTGCGAAAGGAAAAGCAATTTAACGAGAATATTTGAGAAATCAATACTTATTGTATCAATTCGTTCAATTTGTCTTATTTTACAAATTTCTTAACAATTACTGCACCGTTGTGACCACCGAAACCTAGGTTCATGTTCATCGCCACGTTCACTTCCATCTTACGTGGAGTGTTTGGGATGATGTCTAGATCGCAGTCTTCATCTGGAGTCTGGTAGTTTGCTGTACAAGGAACCATACCTTCGTTGATGACTTTTACACATGCAATTGTTTCTAGTCCACCGGCTGCACCAAGTCCGTGACCTGTTAGACCTTTTGTACTGCTGATTGCAAGTTTGTAAGCGTGCTCACCGAATGCACGTTTAAGTGCTTTGGTTTCGAACTTGTCGTTCAGCGGAGTAGAAGTACCGTGAGCGTTGTAGTAGTCTACGTCTTCCGGTTTTAGTCCGGCGTGCTCAAGGGCAATTGTCATCGCTTTTGCCGCACCTGTTCCGTTTTCGTCCGGAGCTGTGATGTGACCAGCGTCACCAGTTGCACCGTAACCTACAAGTTCTGCAAGAATTGTAGCACCGCGTTTTTCAGCGTTTTCTAGACTTTCAAGAACAAGAACACCTGCACCTTCAGCCATTACGAAACCGTCACGATCTTTGTCGAAAGGACGTGATGCGTTTTGAGGATCGTCGTTGCGCTCACTCATTGCTTTCATTGCACAGAATCCTGCCATTCCCTGTTCGGAAACACAAGCTTCGGCACCACCAGCAAGCATGATGTCTGCGTCGCCACGTTTGATCATCCACATTGCTTCACCAATTGAGTGTGTACCAGTAGCACATGCAGAAACAACTCCGAAGTTAGGGCCTTTGAAACCGTAACGGATAGAAAGGTTACCTGCAGCCATATCACCGATCATCATTGGGACTGTGAATGGAGATACACGACCTGGGCCACGGCTTAGCATGGTTTTAGAAAGGTTTTCAAGAGCGCGCATACCACCGATACCACTACCGACAAGTACACCAACGCGTTCTGGATCGAAAGAACCTTCTTGATCAAGACCGGCCTGAGCAATTGCTTCATCTGATGCTGCGATTGCGAACTGGCAGAATGGGTCAAGTTTACGAGCTTCTTTCTTCGGCATGTATTGAGTTGGATCGAAGTCTTTAACTTCTGCTGCAATCTTAGTACGGAACTCTGTAGCGTCGAAGTTGGTAATTGGTCCGATTCCGGATTTCACTTCCATAAGTGATTTCCAGAATTCCTCAGTGCTGTTACCAATACTGGAGATAATACCGGTTCCGGTTATAACAACTCTTTTATCTTTCATTGTTCTTTTCCCTCTCAGGTAGTTTGAGAATTGAGGTTCATATAACAAATCACCATTGAAGTGGTGATTGCTCTGATTAAAAAAATCAATTATCTGCAAAAAGGGCAGATAGTTGATCTCTGAAATCAAAAAAAAAGTGGAGTACTCCGAAGAGTACTCCAAAAGAAACTATGCGCGCTCTTCTACGTATGCAGTAGCGTCGCCAACAGTTTTGATTTTCTCAGCATCTTCATCTGGAATTTCGCAACCGAACTCTTCTTCTAGAGCCATTACAAGCTCAACAGTATCAAGAGAGTCAGCTCCTAGATCTTCGATGAATTTTGCTTCTGCAACACATTGTTCAGGTTTAACACCTAGTTGGTCAACAACGATTTCTTTTACGCGATCTGCTAGTGAAGGCATAATTAAACTCCTGTTTTATATTAGTTTGTTTGTTGTTTACTTATATTTTGAAAAATGCAAAGTGCATTAATTCGTAAAATTATTACAGCTTGTAAGTTTACTTACTAAGCGTGATTACATTACCATTCCACCACAGATGTTGATAGTCTGACCAGTTACGTAGTCAGAATCAGGACCTGCTAGGAAAGATACTACATTTGCTACATCCTCAGCGCTTCCAGCTTTCTTAAGTGGAATGTTGTCCATGAACCACTGTTTTGCTTCTTCTGAAAGCACGTGAGTCATGTCAGTTTCGATGTAACCAGGAGCTACAGCGTTCACGTAGATGTTACGAGAAGCAAACTCTTTTGCGTTACTTTTTGTCAGACCGATTACACCAGCTTTAGAAGCGCAGTAGTTTGCCTGACCCACGTTACCCATTACACCAACGATAGACGCGATGTTTACGATTTTACCGTAACGTTTTTTCATCATTGGACGAAGTACTGCTTTACTACAGTTGAAAGTACCTTTCAGGTTGATATCAAGTACAAGATCCCAATCCTGTTCGCTCATACGCATTACAAGGCCGTCGCGAGTAATTCCGGCGTTGTTAACTAGGATGTCCACTTTGCCGAAGTCGGCAATTACGTTTTTAACCATTTCGTTAACATCGTCAGCAGATACCACGTTTGCTTTGTAAGCTTTTGCGTTGAATCCGGCAGCGTTCATTTCGTCAGCAGTTGCCTGAGCAACTTCCTCGTTGATATCTACAATTGCGATAGCCGCACCGTTTTCTGCAAGCTTCATGGAAATCGCTTTACCGATACCACGAGCACCACCGGTAACAATCGCTACTCTTTCTGCAAGTTTCATTTAATTAAACTCCTGTGAAATTTACCATTTTATTAGGGCTGCACCCCAAGTTAATCCAGCTCCAAATGCGACGGTGAGCACATAATCACCGCCCTTTACTAAATCGCTTTTTGCAATTTCGTCAAGGGCAATTGGCACAGTTGCTGAAGATGTGTTTGCATATTTGTTCACATTCACGAAAACTTTTTCTGTTTCGATGCCTAAACCCTTGCCAACAGCGGAGATAATACGCATGTTTGCTTGGTGTGGAACAAGCCATTTTATGTCGTCGATTGTCAGGTTTGCATCTTTAAGAACTTTCTTACAAGCTCTTACCATGGAGGTTACCGCAAGCTTGAAAACAGCCTGGCCTTCCATGCGTAGACAGTTGGCTTTAGATTCGATAAGTTCCGGAGTGATTGGCTGAAGTGTTCCGCCCGCAGGAATTTCAAGAATATCGGTGTAGTTACCGTTTGCGTGCATAGAAGACGCTACCAGTGCGCAGTCGTTTACATCGTCAGTTGCTTCCAGAACCATTGCGCCGGCTCCGTCACCAAAAAGTACGCAAGTTGAGCGATCTTCCCAATCTACAAGTTTTGACATCTCTTCGGCACCGATAATAAGTGCTTTTTTGTGATAACCGCTACGTAGCATTGCTGTCGCTGTTTCAAGTGCATATACAAAACCGGTACAAGCGGCTTCCATGCTGAAACACATAGCTGTAGGAGATGCTCCAATGCGTTTCTGTACGTGACAGGCTGTATTCGGGAAAGTCTGATCCGGACAAATTGTTGCTACGATGATAAGATCAAGGTCTTTTGCATCAACACCTGCAACTTTCAGCGCCTCTTCCGCAGCTTTCGCCGCGATTTCAGAAGTCGGTTCATCATCACGTGAGATACGACGTTCTTCAATTCCGGTACGCGTACGAATCCATTCGTCACTGGTCTCTACAATTTTCTCAAGATCGAAGTTGGTGACCACTTTTTCTGGCAGGTATGAACCTGTACCAAGGATTTTAACACCTTTAAACATAGTAAATTCTCGCCGTTATATTTTTCAGCTGTCCAGCTGTTCTTTAACAGTTACTTCCAACTCTTCCCAGCGTTCCACAATCAGATCATTAACATGGTGATTGATAAGCTCGGTTGCTACACGAATTGCATTCATGATAGCTTTAGGAGAAGAAGAACCGTGGCTAATAATACAGTTACCGTTGATTCCAACTAGAGGCGCACCGCCGTATTCTGCATAATCAACGATTTTCTTGAAGTCGGTAAATGCGTTGCGAGCAAGAAGAGCACCAGTTTTACGTAACGCATTTTTTGTAAGAAGTTCTTTTAAAGTAGAAGTGATGGATTTGGCAATGCTTTCACAAGTTTTCAATACAACATTGCCGACAAAACCGTCACATACCACCACATCAACATGGCCTTCAAACAGGTCGTGACCTTCGACATTTCCGATATAGTTGATTGGTAGAGATGATAGGATTTTGTGTGTAGCTTTGGAAAGTTCGTTTCCTTTGCTGTCTTCTTCACCGTTACTCAATACGCCGATACGCGGTTTTTCGATACCGACAACTTCACGGGCGTAAATTTCTCCCATGATGGCAAATTGAACAAGGTGAATTGGTTTTGAGTCTACATTGGCTCCGGCATCAAGTAGAACAAATGCTCCGCTAGGAGTCGGGAAAGTGGTGGCGATACCAGGTCTTTCAATGCCCGGTAGTGTGCGCGCTTTGATTACTGAAGAGGCTACAGCCGCACCGGTGTGACCGGCACTGACAATCGCATCAACAGTCTTTTTCTTCATCAAATTGGCCGATACGGTAATCGACGAATCCTTTTTAGTACGGAGCGCAACCGTTGAAGGATCCGACATTTCTACGACCTGAGACGCATGCTGGATAGTTATATTCTCTTTACCGGTAAGCTTAACTCGTACGAGTTCGGACTTGATAACTTCCTCGTCACCTACAAGCAGGTAGTTAACGTTAGGAAAAAGGTCATAAGCCAGTGCTAAACCATCCATTACTGCGGTTGGAGCGTTATCTCCACCCATTACATCGATAGCAATGTCCATACAATCTCCGGTGATAATATATTGCGTTAAAAGTTCAAACGGGGCATAAGCCCCGTTTTACACAGAAAAATCGGCCGTAAATGATTGATTAAGATTCAACAGTGATAATCTGTTTACCTTTGTAAGTACCGCATGCAGTACAAACTTGGTGAGATAGCGCAGGAGCGCCGCAAGTGTTACATTTGTTAACCTGAATACCTTTGTAACGGTTAGCAGCTTTACGCATACGTGTTTTCATTTTTGAAGTTTTACGTTTTGGGTGAGCCATTTTATATCTCCATTAATTTTTCTTCTACACAGACTTGCTGTGTTTATTAATATATTTTGTTTCCGAGCTGTAGAAGCGTGGCACTACTCGGAAGGTAAATCGTCTAAATTTAAATTGTCGAAAGCAGCCCATACATTTGAGCTCTCTTCTTCCTCTTCACTGAAATCCTCTTCTTCACAATCACAGTCAGAAATGTTAAGATTTGTACCGCATGTGGGACAAAATCCTTCACATTCTTCCTTGCAGAGGGTTCTGGTCGGAAAGGCGAGTAAGATGTCTTCACGAATAGTGTCTGTCAAGTCAATATAATCATCAAAGTCATCAAAGTAGTGACAATAGTCATTTATCTCTATTGGAATGAGGTAATTTTCAAGGCACCGGTCGCATTCGCTGGTGACAGAAGTGGTGATTTTTCCTTCCACAAGTACACTGCTGCCAACGTGTTTCACCCAGAGGTCGATGTCGATTTCGCCAGCTGAGTGAAAATGATCCGATTCAGACAGATCCAAAAGTTTCGGATCAAGCTGATGAATCAGCTGAGTACCGTCCTCTTCAATCTGATTTATATATATAAAGACTCTATTCTTATGTAACATAATAAACTCTATTTAGAAGTTCTTTTTCTAAGCTCTTCGGCAATGAATTCCGGGACAAATTTTGATACTTCACCATCAAGCATCGCCACCTCTTTAATCATGGTCGAGCTGACAAATGAATACTTAGGACTCGGCATCAGGAAAAGGGTCTCACAGTTTTCGTCAAGCTCACGATTCATCAAAGCCATCTGGAACTCCCATTCAAAGTCGGAAACCGCACGAAGGCCACGGATAATCGCATTTGCGTTCAGTTTACGCACCTCTTCATGTAGAAGACCCTGAAAGTATTCCACTCTGACGTTAGTCAGTCCCATCTCATCACAGGCACGTTTAACAAGTGCAACACGCTCTTCGGCGTTAAAAAGCGGTTTCTTAGCCGCATTGATCGCCACAGCCACCACCAGCGTATCGAAAAGCTTCGATGCACGATTAATCACATCAAGGTGTCCGTTAGTAACCGGATCGAAGGAACCCGGATAAACTGCAAGTTTTGCCATTTTTTTGCCCTTAATTAAAGTTCTCCGAAAACTAATGAGATATTGCAATCTTGCAACTGATTTGTTCTCAAAGATATAAATAACTGTCGGTTTTCAGCATGATAAAACCACGAATCAGCATGATGGAATCACAGTAAACTGACCTTAACACATATCTCTTTAATTAGTTTTTAACTTTATTCGGGTTCAAATTAATGGGGGGTATTGTTTGTTCAACTTGTTCATGGACTGTGAATATATAAAAAAGGCGATGCTTCATGTGAAGCACCGCCTCAGACTGTGGACAAAGCCT
>DDLT01000137.1 GCA_002340265.1 Lentisphaeria bacterium UBA2565
CTCAAAATACGGCCGAATTTTCTAATTATTTAAGAAAATCGATTTTCGCACTCTCGCCGGCGACAAATAGCCGAATAATTAGCATAAATTGGCATTCGCGTAAATGTCTTTGCGTAAGTAGTAAAGCCTATATCTTGGGGAAGAAAAAAACTAATTTAAAAGGAGAAGTATCTGACACCTTATTTATGCTTACTTTTTGGTTCTAGATGATACTTCTTGCTACGAGAAAACATATTCTTTGATAAGACTTCACCTTAGTCTCAGCAAATCGAACTTCACTTCATAATTGCAAACCAACTATTCGATATGTGACCATTGTTCAATCGGGCTCGTTTTTTGACTATAACGTGTCTAAGTGTTTTCCTTACACATCATGCAAAAACTAGTCTGGGTTTTTCAGCGAGCGCTTTATAAAACGTCTTCGACAATTGAGTAATTTCACTGAAATTTGAACTAATTAGCATATTCACAACACTTGACACTTCAGTGCAAAAAAAGGCAGTCATACAGGATGAGCTCAAAGGAGACCTCGAACAACTATTGCTCCAGATCATTGGTGACTAGACAGTTACGAGAGAAATATTCTTCAAAACATAGACAGCAAGTCGAACATTCTTTCCAACATCGATATCTTGAATAATAGTGTTAAAATAATTCGCAATCGAAACCAAAGTGAAAATCTGAAGAAAGCTCAGCGTCAGTTTCACTGGTCAGTGGAAAGATTACTGTCAAAACTGAGCCAAAAATTTGAGATTGTTTCAGATAATGATGTGAATTGATTTTGCATTACGTTAACTGTATATAAAGAGTAGAATACTGGTATATACGATCTAATATGGTTGTCTCACTGTACATGTTGAACCTAACAAGGCCTCCATCCCGCGGACTAAGAACACCACAGGAACGGTACTCAGGAGCGAGATTATATTTTAGGTTTAAAGAGAAACACTCATTATTTAACAAATACGAATTATTATTATATTTTTAAGATTTTACCACTTTTATGTTTCCCGCAGCTTGAATAACCGTAGTAAATATTTTCATACGTGCACTTTGCATCACTCAAGAATCTTAGAACCTCACAACTTTGCAATCGAAAATAGTTACGTTCAAAACCTATCCAGACCATCTAATTACAAAAATTAAGGAAACAGGGTCTTATATTAAGACATATATTTCCCGGATAAAAAGGACTGCCCCAAATTTCAAACCTGTATAAAGGCTTTCAACCCTGCACACCACGTTATCCCAAGGTAGTCTCCTTTAATTTTTTAACCCCGAAAGAGAATGCTCCTTTAATACAGATTTGAATTTACTTAAACATCATTGATGGCGGCAATAAGCGGGCACTATCTTGTACAATTTATACGTTTTTCATTCTGTAAGGGCATTTTTAATTTTAATTATCATCTGAGGCGGATATTTGACCAAGTTTGTAATATAGCCAATAAACTCAGACGTAGAGAAAGGTTTGTTATTTTTGAATACCTTATGATCTTTATATGTAGAGTAACTTAGAGCAGTCAAGTACATGGTGGGTTATTAGATATATTTCTCATAACAAGAACAAAATAATGCTTTCAAAATAAATAATTTTGCTTTGCACATACGTGTTCAAATTCAGTAACATTCAAGAGGACTTGTACGAAAACACGCAAATGATTTTAGTCAGCTGTGCTTCGGTTGGGAGCCATCAAAGGATAGTTGATTGATCGAATTCTAAACCTACCCACAATTGTATGCCAAATCATCATACATTTTCGAGACCTTGTGCGGCTCCAAACGCAAAATATCACTTCAAATTACTTTTGATATTCTTAATTTCGATATTGTCAGCTGCGAGAAACGCGAAAAATCTTTCGGCTGAAATACACGCGCAGGCATTACGCACTGGTCAGCGAAATCCACAAAAACGTTTAGGAGTGAGTCTATTACACAAACTGCTTTAACTCATTAAAAGCTGTGCATTAATACAATAAGATGTCAAGCATCATTTGGAATGGTCAATTCCCTCTACTTGGACTTGATATTTGCTTTGATGAATACAACTGCCATGATTCCCTACAGACCCATCCCAGAAAGGGAATTAGCCATGGAGGGGTGGATTCTTAAGAGTATTAATTTTCTCCAAAGTCTAAACTGTGATTTGTGGACTAGCATGCTCAGAATAACTGGGCTTAAGTCTGAGACAAAAATTGCCAACAGGAAAAACATGCTAGATCTCAACGTCACAAATTAAGTCTAAAGCCAACTGCCAGATCAAGCCAAAAGCAAACGTCTATTCAAAACTGAATGAAATACAAAAACTGAAATCATAACTAAGTGTAGAAACTGAATCAAAATTCCACATGTTACAGATATCTGTCTAATAAGATAAACTATAAATTAAAGCCGCGTCAAAGTTGACGGTGTTCTATAAATTCCACTTGGTCGGAAAAGAACATTGATTGCCTAGCGATCGCGCAAAGATCCCAGGAGACTTCAAGGAAAAGAGACGACGATAAAAGCTTTATTTCAGTAAGTCATACTTTAATTGTATGTCACAAGAATATTGGTAATTTTAACTTGCAGCAAAACCAAAAGATTGCAAGAGGAAAGTTTCTTTGTGAGGCGTGTTCCATTTCGTTTCCTGTGCTGCGGAAATCAGAAGCATACTTAGACAAAATGTTTCTAAAAAAACCGGGATATAGAAATTTTAAATGAACGTTACATGCAAGCCATGTAAGAGCATAACGTGAACCGATTAAACTTCATTTCAGCCTTTAGTCAAAGCTTCAACTGATAAGTTTTTTAAGATGAACAGAAGCGATTTGTCAGTATTAACCTTAAGCCCAGCCAAACGATTGCAACATTTC
>DDLT01000327.1 GCA_002340265.1 Lentisphaeria bacterium UBA2565
GACACTACGCTGATAAGCGATCAGGATGATTTGATTCAGGAAGTGGTGGATGATTTTTGGCGTGGCCAGATTTATCGTGCGGATAAAGAGATGATTGAGCTTTTGAATGAGCAGAAGTTTACTCGCGATGAGTTAAAACGGCTTGCTAATGAGTTTCTAAAGAATCCGCTTCTACAGCTTTCCTATTACAATGAAGACCTTGATTCGATGAGTTCGGCGCTGAAATCTGTAGAAAACAGCATTGTGGATGTGGTGCGGAAAGTTGAAGAGGTGTTGAGTCAAAATGTCAAACAAACACTTTGTGAGGTTCTGCATCAACCTGCCATTTTTAAGAAGAAGTTTGCGGATGAAGCAAGTCTCAATACCTTGATTGATAAGTTGATTGTCGGTTTACAAAGTTTAGACAAGAAGAGTTCGTGGACTAAGATTAAACCGTTTACAGCAGTCGAAATTGAGAAAGCGATGACTAAAAAGGCGATTGATTCTGATGAAACCGCGCCGACGCATGATTGGTTTAATCTGTTTGAGTCATTACAACATGTTGCAGCTTTTTATTCAAACCGTGATGATTTAAAACAAAAACTGCGTGTTGCTAATGTCAATAATCTAAAAGTGTTGTTCTGTTCCAATGTTATAAAACTTTTGAAACAGAAGAAGCAGACGCTGAATGTGATGAGCTTTGATGATCTGTTGCATAATCTGCAGAATGCGTTGAAGAGTGAAGACGGCGTTAATTATATCGATTTGATTCGCCAGCGTTTTGGCGTGGTGATGATTGATGAGTTTCAGGATACCGATCCGTGTCAGTATGAAATCTTTAATCTGCTTTTCGGTACTGAGTCAAACTGTGCGTTTTATATGATTGGTGATCCAAAACAGTCAATCTACAAGTTCCGCGGTGCGGATATCTTTTCGTACCTTGATGCAAAAAATCAGATTACGGATTCGCGGAATCTTCATGGGCTTGATACCAATTACCGTTCTGAGTCGTTGATGATTGACGCGGTAAATTCGTACTTTTCCTCTTCAACGAATCCATTTGTGGCGAGTGCGATCTCTTTTGAAAATGTGAATGCTGGTGGAAAGGCTGATAAAGAGGCGAAATTGGTTGCAAAGGTTCCGAAGCAATCGACAGGAGCTCTTCAGTTTTGCTGGCTTAATTCAGAAAATGAGAAGAAGTTGAAGAAAGATACGGCAATTCGTAAGATTAACAATTTGATGGCAGAAGAGATTGTTAATCTGCTTTCTGGTGACTACGAATTTAAGGCGGAAGACGGTGAAACTAAAACGATTAAACCGCAGGATATTGCCGTTTTGGTGACGCGTCATGCCGAAGCTCGACTTGTGAAAGAGGCGTTGCAGAAACGAAATGTGCCGGCGGTGGTTCAAAACTCGGGGAATATCTTCGACTCGTTGGAGGTTGAAGAGCTGATTCATTTCCTTAATGCAGTAATTGATCCGACAGAACTGCGTATTCGAACAGTTTTAGTTACATCATTGATTGGTTTAAATGCTGATCAAATCGAACAACTGAACGACGAAACGTTTATGATTTGGTATGAGTTTTTTGTGAAATGTCATGAAATCTGGCAGCATCGTGACTTCATGTCGATGTTTCGATTCTTTATGCAGATGACGCTGGGTAAAGTCGGTGATACAGCGGCTTTGGCACCACAGACTGTAATCGAAGAGAAAAGTGTGGGATTGCGCACACGCCTGGTTGCTCTCGAAAACGGCGAACGTATTCTAACTAATTTCCTTCATCTAGCAGAACTTCTTCATCAACAGGAACACCTTGAGCGGTTGAGTACGGAAGGTGTGCTTTCATGGCTGTTGCACAAAAAGTCGGATGACGGCGATGATCGCAAAGATGACATTTATCTGCAACGTTTGGAAAGCGATGCGGATGCGGTGAAGATTCTGACTGTTCATAAAAGTAAAGGTTTGGAATTCCCAATCGTATTCTGTCCGTTTATGTGGCGAAGCAGCTTTAAACCGTTTTCGTCTAAAAACTTCCTATATTACGATGAAGCGGCGAAATCTCGTTTTTATGATATTGGTTCGGAGTTGACTAAAGACAATCTATTTGCTCATAAACGTGAAAGTTTGCAGGAATCTTTACGACTTCTTTATGTGGCTTTAACGCGTTCTCGAAACCGTTGTTACCTCTATTGGGGTCCGATAAATCAGAGCGAACCTACAGCTTTGATGTATTTGACAGAACAGCCTGAAGACGCGGACGAGTTTATCGAAAAGGCAAAAGGACGGATTCATTTCACCGATAAGAAGCTGGACGCGTCTGTTGAACTGGCGCTTGAGAAGTTGAACAGTTTGCAAAACATTTCAAATGGTTCAATCTCAGTGCAACAGTTTGATGCGACAAGAGCTGTTACAACTTATCATCCGCAAATGGTCAAAGAAGATGCGAGAGATCTGAAATGTCGCAGTTTTAACAAAGAGATCGAAGGCGGTTGGGGCGTTGGCAGTTTTAGTTCGCTGACTCGAAATGCCCATAAAGTTTCACATAAACTTTCAGATCGAAATGAAGGTCGAGACGTTGATGCGGTTGATCAAGCAGATGAACGAGAAGAGGGTGTTTTGAAAGACTTTATAGATATTCCAGGTGGAGCTGCCTTGGGTTCTGCGGTTCATCAAATCTTTGAAAATATCGACTTTACCAATCCGGACGAAAATCTTGGTGAAGTCGTTGAAAGTGCTTTAAAGAAATATGCGGTGGCGGTTGGTTCGGATTCCGATGAAAAGGCCTCTGACTTGGAGTTAAAATCGAAACTCGTTAAACAGATGCTGTTGAATACACTGGCGGCGAATATTCAGATTGGTGATGATTCGCTGTCACTTTCAACAGTTTGTAATGACAATCGTCTTGTGGAGATGAAGTTCTATTTTCGAGTAGGCTCGATAAGTAATGAACTTTTGTCGAACGTGTTCAAACGTGAAGGTCACGGCGCTGTTGCTCGTGAGTTTGCAGAACAGTTGTCTGTTTTAGACTTTAACCTGACGAACGGCTTTATGAATGGTGCAATTGACCTGATTTTCAAACATAATGATAAGTTCTACATTCTCGATTGGAAGACGACTTCATGTGGTAAAAACTTGAGAGATTACAGTATGGAAAATATCACTGAAAGTATGTTTGATCATCACTACATTCTGCAGTATCACATCTATACCGCGGCGCTTCACCTTTATCTGAAGAAACGATTGCCAGACTACGATTATGATCGCGATTTTGGCGGATCAATTTATGCCTATTTACGTGGTATTGTCCCAGAATTCCCTGACAACGGCTTTTTCTTTGATAAGCCGCCGAAATCATTAATTGAAGCAATTTGTACTGAAATAATCGGGGAGGGGAACTAATGAACTTTTCTAAAAAAATTGCTGTGGAGTCCGAACTGTTTCAGCAGATTGATCTGCATTTTGCCGATTTTATTGTGCGGTTACATGGAACTTACGATGCGGATCTTTACCTTTTGGCTATTCTGGTTAGCCACTTTACGGGCAAACAGCATACGGCCTTGAAGTTTAAGAACGGACAAAGTCTTAAATCCCTGTTTGCAGATTATGGCGTGGAAACAGAACTGTTTGAAGATGTGAATTTGCCAACTGTTGATTTAAGTAAATGGTCAAAAGTTTTGGGTGAAGTCGGTGGAAAAACTCCGCTGGTCTATGATTCGAGTCAATCACTACTATATCTTTATCGTTACTGGTTTTATGAAAATAATGTGGCTGACTTTATCAAAGCGAGAACAAATTCTTTCGAAGATTTTGAGTTCTCAAAGTTAAAATCGATAATGGCGAAACTGTTTGAACCGTCCGGACCTAGCGCGAGTTATGATCCGATAAACTGGCAGGAAGTCGCGGCATTTACGGCGTTGACTAATCGCTTTTCTGTGATTTCAGGTGGTCCTGGGACAGGAAAGACGACGACGGTTGCAAAGGTTTTGGCGCTGTTGGTTACATCTCAGCCGAATCTTAAAATTGATTTGGTTGCACCGACGGGAAAGGCGGCGGATCAGCTGGTGAAATCAATTCGTTCCGCCAAAGAACGTATTCCATTTGATGAACTTGGTATTTCACCTGATTCGATTCCAGAAGAGTCGTGTACGATTCAGCGTTTTCTCGGATACATTCCGGGGGCTTCGACGTTCAGATACAATGCGGAGAATAAGAAAGCGACTCAGCTTCTTTTGGTTGATGAGGCTTCGATGGTTTCGCTTCCGCTGTTTTCAAAGCTTTTTGCGGCGTTAAATGAAAACTGTCGCGTGATTTTACTTGGAGATAAAGATCAACTTGCGGCGGTGGAAAATGGTAATGTGCTTGGAGACATTACTGAAGCGGAGCAGATTAATCAGTTCTCTCCGCAATTTGTGGATGGCTTTTCCAAAATAGCCAACTGCTCAAAGCACCCTGAAAATTTGCCAGTTTCAGAAAACCCGGCGGCTTTGGAAGATTCAGTAGTTCAGTTGGAATTCAGTTACCGTTTTAACCAGAATAGCGGAATCGGTGAACTGAGCCGTTTGGTGAACTGTCAGGACTTGAGTTGCATCGAACTGATGAAAACGAAAGGAGAGGGGACTTTTAGTGATATTGAGCTGAAAGAGTTGCCGGAAGTTGAGCTGTTGAACGACTCAATCCGTCAGTTTATAAACGAAGCTGATAAACGTTGTGGCTTTCTTAACTATCGTCGTGCTGTCAAAGCAGGTGATCCGCTACATGCGTTAAAACTCTTTGATAAGGCTCGTGTGTTGTGCGCAGTAAATAGTGGAGTTTACGGGGTAGAAAACGTCAACAAAATCATAGAAGACGCATTGTTCATCGGTAAGCTGGACAAGTTCTATATCGGACGGCCAATAATTGTACTGAAAAATGATCATAATCTGAAGATTTACAATGGCGATGTCGGCATTATCATGAAAGATGGAAATGGTGTAATGAAAGCCTTTTTCCCGGATGGAGATAGTGAAGTTAAAGCTATTTCTCCAGCGTCACTCCCTGAACATGCGACTGCTTTTGCTATGACTATTCACAAATCGCAGGGTTCTGAGTTCAACGATGTATTGATGATTTTACCGGACAAATTCTCTCCAGTTCTAACCAAGGAGATTGTCTACACCGGAATTACCCGAGCGAAGAGTAATATCGAAATCTGGTCAAGTGAACGCATATTGAAACAGACTATTCAAAACCCAATTAAACGTACCTCGGGATTGCGTGCAAAGTTATAGTTTATAAACCACTGAACAGACGGAATACACAGAAAAAGGATTTTTAATGGAAGACTTTACGATGACGAGTGAATTTTTATTTGAAGATGAGAGTTACGCAATTCGTGGTGCAATATTTGAGGTATATCGTGAAATGGGTTGTGGTTTTCTTGAATCAGTATATCAAGAATGCTTAGAACGAGAGTTGCAAAAACGCAGTATCCCATTTCTCTCACAGCTTGAATTAGAACTGTTTTATAAGCAGGATAGGCTAAATCAAACTTACAAACCTGACCTTATCTGCTATGGAAAGATAATTATTGAGCTAAAAGCTGTGAAAGAGCTATGTAACGAACATCGTGCTCAGTTGCATAATTATCTGAAAGCTACGGGTCTTAAGTTAGGTTTCTTGGTAAACTTTGGGCACTATCCCAAAGCAGAGATAGAAAGAGTTATTAGATAATAATTGTAATTCGGCGAAGCCGACCTTCAGTGCTTTCTGAATATTCAGTGGTTAATTTTAGGATTTAAGTATGGATAATTTTTCAAAGGTTCTTCAAGAATGGTATCAGAGGCATCATCGGAAGTTGCCTTGGCGTGAGACGCGGGATGCTTATAAAATCTGGTTATCGGAGATTATACTTCAGCAGACGCAGGTGGTGCAGGGCTTGAGCTATTATCATAAGTTTGTTGAAC
>DDLT01000314.1 GCA_002340265.1 Lentisphaeria bacterium UBA2565
AACTTGGGACATTACCAATTTTTTCATAACATTCTTCGTTTTTCACTATTCATTATTCATTTTTCATTATTCACTATCTTTTCCGGTTCCACTTGTCGTTTCCGTACTGCTCTTTCACCAGTTCGGCGACACGTTGGTCAAAATTAGTTGGCTTGACAAAATGTTCAAATTGGCAATTAAAGACCTGTTTTACCCCTTCTATGATGTATTTTCGTAGCAGTTCTTCATCTCCCACTACATCTTCGATATAACCCTGATGCAGAATTCCCCCTAAATTGCGACGTTGCGCACAACCGGAGATTTTGCCGGCTTCATTGACAATATCATACTTGGTCGGATGCATCGCGCAGGGCATTGATGAGCGCGGAACATCTTTTGCAATCTCCTTTTCGGTCAGCTCCACTTTAAAGTTCATCATCACGATCCCGACACTTACCGCCTCATTAATCTGTTGATAGCATGCCAATGTGTCTTCCTGATTCATCGCATGTCCAGCTGGAAATACCACCGTATAAGTATATGAATTGCTATGATCCACCACACCGCCACCGGTTTGACGGCGGACGCACTCAAAGCCTTCACGCTTCGTTTCTTCAAACTTCTGCGCCACACCAATAGTTACAGCATCCTTATCCCAACTGTAAAACCTTAATACCGGGGTGGTTACAGACTCCAATAAAGCGGCATCAATTGCCATATTTCCAGCCGCATTATACGATAAATCATGCCAAATTTGCCAAACTTCTTTCATTTTACCAACCATTTACAAACTTCCCCTTGCCAACTAAAGCGAAAACGTTACCTTACAAGTTTTCCCGAGAATTCATCTCGCTCAGCGAAAAATATTAATTACAATTTTTTATAGACGCCAACTCGAAGCGGTTCTTTTACCCGAAAAATTGGCGAATCCTAATAAATTCACATCTGGAAGAATTACAATGAGTTTGAAAGAAGAAGTTTTAAATGCGGCTGAAAACTACAGCCTCGGAACTTACGCGCCCGATCTGATCCTTTCCAAAGGTGAAGGTTGCTACCTTTATGACATCGATGGAAATGAATACCTTGACTTTGCGTCAGGCATCGCAGTTTGTAATCTTGGACACTGCCATCCGAAAGTGACTAAAGCGATTCAGGAACAAGCGGCAACACTTTGCCATGTCTCTAACCTTTTCTACAACGAAAAACAGCCGGAACTGGCAAAAGTGATCTCTGAGAAAAGTTTCGGTGGACGCGTCTTTTTCTGTAATAGCGGTGCGGAAGCGAACGAAGGAATGATCAAACTGGCACGTCGCTGGGGAAGCCGTAGCAATAAGAGTACGGTTATCTGCATCACCAACGCGTTCCACGGTCGTACACTTGGAACTCTTGCCGCAACTGGCAAAAAGAAATATATGGATGGTTTCTCTCCAAATGTAAGCGGTTTCACTCACACGCCGATGAATGACCTTGAAGCGCTAAAAGCGGCTTATTCTGACGACTGCTGTGCGGTGATGATGGAAGCGGTTCAAGGTGAAGGCGGAATCATTCCTGCAACTGAAGAGTTTATCAAAGGTGTACGTGAACTTTGTGACGAAAAAGGGATGCTGATGCTGATTGATGAAGTTCAGACTGGAATTGGTCGTACTGGAACTTACTTTGCATATCAGCATTACGGAATCGAACCGGATGTGCTAAGTATGGCAAAAGCACTTGGAAATGGATTTCCAATCGGTGCATTTACAGCAAAACAGGAACTTAACGACGTACTTGTTCCGGGTACTCACGCGACAACTTTCGGCGGAAATCCCCTCGCCTGCGCGGCAGCTCTTGCAGTTTTCAAGACATTTGAAGAAGAGCAAATTATTGAAAACTGTAACGAAGTCGGAAACTATATTATCGAAAAGCTGAAAGAGATTACAGCCGAAATGGATGTGGAAGTTCGCGGACTGGGAATGATGATTGGTGTTGACCTAAAAGACACCTGCAAAGTGGCCGACGTGCGTAAAGTTTGTGCAGAAAGCAAGCTTCTAGTTCTACCAGCCGGAGAAAATGTACTTCGCCTGCTACCGCCTCTGACTGTGACAAAGGCTGAGTCGGACAAAGCGATTGCAATCATCGAACAAGCTCTAAAACAAGTAATGGAAATTTAATCACTTTTTAATAAAGGTAAATAAGGAATATATCATGACGAATCATCTACTATCTTTGGCGGACATGACGCCTGAAGAACTTATTGCACTTCTAGACCTAGCAGATCAACTAAAAGCCGATCGCGGTAACCCGAATCACAAACCTCTTGCCGGCAAAAGCATCGGTATGATTTTTACTAAATCATCAACTCGTACACGCGTTTCTTTTGAAGTTGGTATTCAGGAACTTGGCGGAACTGCGCTTTTTCTAAGCAAAAATGATATCCAGATCGGACGTTCAGAGTCAATGTCTGATACTGCCGAAGTGCTAAGCCGTTACCTACACGGTATCGTAATCCGTTGTAACGAACATGATACATTCCTTGATTACGTCTCACACTCAAAAGTTCCTGTAGTCAATGCGTTGACTGATGACTTCCACCCATGTCAACTACTAGCCGATCTTCAAACAGTCCGCGAACACCTCGGCCGTCTTAAAGGTGTAAAAGTGGCATACATTGGTGACGGTGCCTCAAACATGGCAAACTCATGGATTCTTGCAGCAAAACTTGCTGGAATGGATCTACGAATTGGCGCACCAGAACAGTTCCAGCCAGAAGCACGCATTCTGGAAATGGGACAAGGCGAAGGCACAGTAACTGTAACTGCTGATCCGGCAGAGGCTATGAAAGATGCCGAGGTAATTTACACAGATGTTTGGGTTTCAATGGGTTTCGAAGAAGAGGCAAAAGAGCGTCTTGAGATTCTAAAACCATATCAGGTTAACGACGAACTAATGTCACATGCCGATGCAAATGCAAAAGTGATGCACTGTCTTCCAGCATATCGTGGTAAAGAAATCACCGCATCAGTTCTAGACGGACCACAGTCAATCATCTGGGACGAAGCTGAAAACCGTCTACACGCACAGAAAGCGGTACTACAGACGTTGATCAAGTAAATCATTAATTTCTAAATCATAACAAAGGAAGTAGTTATGAAAACAATTACACATTCAGTCATTATAACCTTAGCTCTAGTTCTCCAAACCTTCAGTTATGCTGCGTGCAATTCAAGTAACGGAACTAAGTGTACAGCAAAAACAGCACCAAAAGTGAAAGAACCAACAGCAACTGACTTAAGTTCTGGGACTTATAACCAAAAAACATATTACTATTATAAACCCACTCCTTCAGATTGCCACGAAAAGCTATGTGTCGTCCAACATGTCAAAGGTTTTATCAAAAATAAAGATGGTATTTTCATGACAGCAACACTGTATGGACGGGCTGTTGAAGTTAATTTCGACAATTGGCTAGTTGATAGTGCTGATACGGATCCTAAAGCCGCTGTTACAGCAAGTACAAGCCATGAAGGTTGGTATTACTACTACGACCGACCAGGACCACCAACAAAGGATAAAAAGGGGCATGCATACTCCCTCAACTTTCACACCGACCTTTTCTGCAAAAGTGCGGTTCCTGACAAAGTTTCACTTGGAGACAAGCCAAACTTGGGAACAGGAATGAAAACGTTTAATTGGGCTTTAAAAGTAAAGGTGAAGGATGATGGAACTTTTGAAAAAATTCAATAAAATTATTCTTTTGATAGGCCTTCCTACTGTTTTAAACGCTTATGAAGGAGTTAACAATAAATCGATAACTAAACACTTCGGTACAGTTCAGAAACTGATAGTAAGCAATAAAATCGGAGTCTATGAAACTGGGGAGATTAACCATTACCAACCTGATACTTTAATTCCCAGTGACATACCAGAAGCTAACGATTTTATTAAGGATGTTATATATATTAATTATTTTAACAGCTTGAAGAATTACAAACATAGTTCTTTATCAGAAGCAATTGTTTCATCAATTAAAAATGAGCTCTACACCAAAGGGCTGGTCGTCAAAGAAAATAATAACTTACTGTCCTTAAATGTCGATTACTCTTTTAAAGCCCTTTATGAACTAAATAACCTGCTGGAGAAATGGTATAACTCAACATTTAATAAAGTTTATAAAATCAACGATGAATACACTGACGAAGAATTGAAATCAACAGACCGTATTTATGAACTTAGAAAAATGCTAACAAATGATTATGGAGAAATTCTAGAGTTAAGTAATAAAAAATATTTTAGAGTCACACGTAATTACACTTCAGGATTAACCGACAAACAAAGTCAATTACTAACAAAATTAAATAGTATTGAAGAGCTTTATGGAGGTCATCACTACAGCCCTGAAATAAAGAAAAGAATGATTGTAAGAGGCTCTATATTAGAGCAAAGACACTCCATTCTAAAAGAACTTAATGAATTGGGTATAGAGGTCATATGGAATGAAAAAGTCAAGTTATGGCAACAACTAAAGTAAAGACTACTTGAGTAACTGTACCATGAAAAAAGGCGAAGGAGCAAAACTCCCTCGCCTTTTTTCATTCCCATTTATGTCGGCAAATCTTACACCTGTAAAACGGGCGATAAAACATAAACGGAATTCCTAGAAAGAAAACTGTAAAAATCCACCAAGTCAAAGTGATAGTTTTGTAATCCACCTTTTCTGAATGACACTTTGGACAAGTCACGTCTACCAAGCGGTTTGCCTCTGCGGACACATCCTCACTATACTCTTTCAAAATCCTTAAAGCCTCTTCATAGTCTTCTTCCATAACTTGAAGGCACACACCGCCAATGGCGTTATTATAGATCAGGAACTGTCCCATAAACTCATCTTTCACATAGGCTGTAATACCCTGAGTTTCCAAATAACCTTTGGCAAGTTCAGCCTCAAATGTATGTGTAAAATTTCCAATAGTTTTCATAGGCGCACCTCCAGTTCTAAAAACATCTGCATATTAAGGGATAAGTTCCGTATCCTCAGAAGCCTGAATCCAATACCCTTTTCCGAGTTCCATGAAGTTGACTCGTTCATACAATGATTCCATTGAGTTCCAACCCCAGCAGGAGATGATGTATTCATCAAATAAGGCGGAGAAATTATGAAAGCTAATTGATGCTGGAGGACCAATCAGGTTCCAACCTTTCAGCAAGGTAGGGTTATATTCCCCTGCACCGTCGTTCCTGACAACAACTCCGCACCTTTCCAAAGAAAAGACCCAGTAAGCTTCCCCAGTTTTAAGTATCATGCTTCCGTCATCAGCTTTTTGACAAAGCCTATAAGATTGATTTTCATAAGCAAAAACCGAGCAAACTTCAGGGTGTAGACCGATAAAATCGGAGATATCAAAATCATCAAATGGAGGACTAATCAAATTCCAACCAGGTTCAAAAGTAATCACTTTGTAATCAATATCCTCATTTATTTTATTAATGACAGATTGAACAAAGGCTGTGTCAGATCCGATATAGTCTTTTACCGACAGAAGTTCATTTTGATAAAGCTCCAAATTTTCATCAAGTACGTCAGTTATACCTGCCTCAACTAATTCTCCTTCGAGCCCTTCAATAGTCAAAAACAGATCTGTGGCAAAGATAAACTTGGTTCTAAAGCCTTTAACTTCGCCATAGCCAGTACGTAACTCATTTCGGACATTTACAGAACAGAACGCACGGCAATAATAGTCTGCGTAGCGCTCTAAACCAACACAGTCAATCATAAATTCATTGCTGAATTCAGACGCATAAAACTTTTTAGCACCTACCCAATCGGTAGAACTTTGTGAAATTTCGATACCACTTTGTGAATAATCATAACCTTTTAGGTCAAGTATTTCAGCGGAGACATAAACGCTAGTCTCTGTTGGTTCAAACACTTTCACCGTGCTAACTGAGGGAACAGTATCTCTGGCTGAAACGGCCTGCGTATAGCTATCCAGTAAAGTACTACCTGCAGGGTGTACCCCCGTACCATCATCGTACAACTTCCACACGATATTACCGTTCCCCCCACTTACCGGTGCAGTTATAACAAAGGTTTGAGAGAACACAGTTCCGTCATCAGAAATATCAAGGTTATAACGTTTAGTGTTAATGCTCCAACCGTCAGGCAATGAGTCACACTCAATTATACAGTCACCGCCTGAGTCTAAGTGATACGAACGAAACTGAACGGTAACCTCCTGTGAGATGCCACCAGTAAATGATTGATCACCAACACTTACAATTTCGCCATGTTCTGAACGTGGTCTAACATAAAATTGCTTAATATACTCATTATTGTTTTCATCATACTCCATAAGTTCATTTGCTTGATCAATTACAAGTTTCAATTGATGAGAACCGTAAGAAAGATTTTCGAGTTGGTAGAAATTAACATCCTGCCAAGAAGTATAACTTTCATAAGCTAGCAAAGGTCCCATAAAGGATATCAACTGCTTATCATCCAAGTAAAGTTTAATGTTTACTCCGGTGGTAGTAGCTACACCATCATTAAAAATAGCGAAGTCTGCATATACCTTACTATCTTGATAAACTGGAGAATCCGTATTAGTTCCAGTGTTCGTGGAAAGAACAATTTCATCTGTCCAGCCTGATGGCTTATAGGGTAGCAAATCTGGGAGACCAGACACTGCAAGATTCGCATTCCAAATATTACCGCCTTCAGGCAATGAGAGCCGGATACGACTCTTACCCGCAGAAATGGTGTGTGTACCCGACCCAACTCGAGAAAATGCATAAATCCCTTTTGAATCAGTAGTAGTTGAACCACCGCTATAAGTCACAATTACTCCTGAGACAGGTTGACCATTATCGTCCAAAACACGTCCACTAATAATTCCACCACTACCGCTCTTATAAATATTACCCAAAATTGATGTCGTTTTAGTAAAATTGTAATACCCATCATCAACAAGGGGGAGGTTATACCAAACATCCTTTGAACCTCCCCACCCCATATTTAAATGATGGTAAAGAACACTAGAACCGTCATAACCATAGCCATCACAAACTATTGCATGACCTCCAGCTGAATCACTCTTAATACCAAGGATAACTGGTAACTTCGCATCCAAGTTTGAGCAAATTAATTGATTAATAACACGTTCCTCAATACCATCACCATAATTAGAAAGAATTTGAACATTAGAAAATTTAAAAACATTCTGCAGTGCAGTCGCCGCATCAGACATATATGCTCCGCTCCAATTCTCTGAATACATCATCGATACACTAATTCCGGCGTCATAACATAACCTTGCAACCGCATCAACTTTTACTGTGGTCAAATTTGCTGTTTTAGGGATCTGTGGCATCAGATTCCATTGGTATGCTCCCCCATCACCATCCCCCCCTAAAGTGGACCCGATTTCAATATCCCCATCAACGGTATAGGCAAATTCAATAGTACCAATACCAGTCGATGGGTGCTTATGGTAATACATCAACTGAGCCATCGCGGTGGCCACACAACCACAGAGGTATTGATTAGGCGTATATTTATTATAAAAAGGCTGACCCTGTACTTCCGATTGATCCCACTTGGTTTGTAAAAGTGGGGCAACTCTTACGTCTGAAACCGAAGCGATCCCTCTAGTTTTAAACGTCGTCGAACCTTGTGCAATCAAATCAGTCCATTTCGTTTGTGAAGGTGATTTTGAACGTGTTGTTAAAGTTTTTACTGAAGGTGCTTTGCAACGTGGATCTGTTGAAAGCATTGCATAAAGTGGACTGTTCGCCTGAATAGTTCCGGAACTTTCATTAGAAAAGGAAATAATAGGTTCATATTCGTCATCCGCCGATGTAATCACAAAGCCTTTTGAACCTAAGTCGACTTTATAAAAAATATTGTTACCAGCAGAATCTTTATACTCCTCTGCTCCAGTTACAGAATTGCTACGGGTTTGTCCAAAGCTACCATCTGCCGACTTCAGCCAACCTTTGACTGCAAGAATTGCCTGATTTTTGCTAACCTCAGTAGCATTAATGAGAAAGAGATTAAAGAGAAACAAAAAAGTTAAAGTTTTAGTTAAACCATTCATATATACCCACATTATTAATGTTTAAAAACAATAAGGGAGGAAAATCCACCACCCTTTTTTATTTGATAAGTTTGTGTGAAATTATACCAACTTTTGGTTTATTCAACTTCGCAATTTTATAATTTAAAAGAAAAGATATTTCGCATGAATCTTCATGAATACAGCTGAACACAACTCAAACACAAATTAAACGAATAATCAAATAGTTATAAAAAAGGGATATAAGTTTTTGGGTAGACCTGAAATTTTATCCTTGATTTACGCCGTCACAGGTACAATTTACTATGTTCATATTTTAGAACGATGACGTGTTTTAAACCTTAAAAATAACATAGTAGGAGGTAGACCATGGGAGCTGCTAAAGAACTAACTGTAGATAACTTCAAAGAAACTATTGCAACTGGTGTAACTCTTGTAGACTTCTGGGCGACTTGGTGCGGTCCTTGCCGTATGCTTGGTCCAATCGTTGACGAAATTGCAACTGAAATTACTGAAGCTGACATCTGTAAAGTGGACTGTGATGCACAGCGCGACCTTGCAGTCGAGTACGGTGTAAACAGTATTCCGGCAATTTTCATCTTCAAAGATGGCAAAATTGTTGATAGTTTTAACGGTGTTCAGTCTAAAGCTGATCTAGTTGAAGCAGTTAAGAAAAATCTCTAGTACCACGCACTGGTATTTAGTTTTTTTTAAAATTTAACAAATCCCGTTCAGAGCTTTTTTGAACGGGATTTGTATGTTTATACCGCAATTTCACGGAAACATCCCACACGCTATGAATAACCGTCCCGAATTTACCGAAAGTCCGGCAGCTAATGCCTGGAACTATTTTTTTGAACTATCAAAAATCCCCCGCCCTTCTAGCCACGAAGAGAAGATTACCGCTTGGCTAAAGTCACTATCCGAAGAGAAAGGCTGGACTTTTAAAACCGACGAAATCGGAAATGTCGCCATAAAAGTTGCCGGAAAAGGCAATTTGGCTGACTCTGAAATTCTTGTCCTTCAAGGACATCTTGATATGGTCTGCGAAAAAGACAATGACATAGACCACGACTTTTTTAATGATCCGTTAAAACTCCAAACCGACGGAGAGTGGGTCACTGCAACCGGAACGACTCTTGGTGCCGACAATGGCGTGGCAATTGCTCTGGCTTTGGCCGTTGCAGAAGAAAATTTTGAAAACCGCCGACCTATCGAAATGCTTTTTACAATGGCGGAAGAGACTGGACTTAAAGGGGCAAATGCACTTGACCCAGAACTTATCGAAGGTAAAACAGTAGTCAATGTCGACAGCGAAGCAGACGGTACATTTATCATTGGTTGTGCCGGAGGAGAAGGCGTTGAAGCCTCTTTTGACATTTCTAAGATTGATGAAACAACTGCACTTAAATGTGTACTAACCGGGCTTCGTGGTGGTCACTCCGGTGGAGATGTGCACTGCCGAAACAATGCAATTATTGTTGCCGGTAAGATTCTTGCAAGTTTGAAAGATGTTACACTTCATCAGCTTTTCGCTGGAGATAAAAACAACGCAATTCCACGTGAAGCCACATTTGTCATTTCCGGGGTGACAGCTGACGACGTTGATAAAGCTACCAAAGAAATTTTAGAAAAAGTTAAGGCTGATGAACCAAATGCTAAATTGATTTACTCTGATATTCAGACAACTCAGTTACTCCCAACATCAGTTATCGACTTTATTGCGAATATTCGCAACGGTGTAATCAGCATGCATCCTGAATTTGAAGGAGTTGTACAAACTTCAACATCTGTAACTGTTGCACGGAAAAATGAAGAAAAGTTGACCTTCTTCGTCAGCACGCGTTCGTCCTCTGAAACTGAAAAGTTTGAAGTTAATGATGTGGTTTGTGAACTTGCCGAAAAGTGCCAAGCTACAACAACCCGCCTTGACTGTTATCCAGGTTGGAACCCGTCAAAAGAGTCCAAAATCCTTCAAAAATGCCTGACTACCTACCAAAACACATTTGGTAAGGAAGCTGAAATTTTATCAATTCATGCAGGCTTGGAGTGTGGAATCATCGGAAGCAGAATCAACAGTTCTGAGTTGGTATCTTTAGGTCCGACAATCAAGAATCCTCATTCACCGGAAGAGCGACTTCTAATCGCCTCTTTTGATAGAATTTATAAGTTTTTGAAAGAGTTAGTTCAAATTTAAAGAGCACTGGGCTTTAGGCATCAGGCATAATTTTAAAAATTAAGGAGAAAAAATGGCAGCATACATCATACGACGACTTCTGTTGATGATTCCGACTTTCATCGGAATTACAATGGTAGTTTTCTTTGTAATTCGAAGTGCACCCGGCGGACCGATTGAACAGGCTCGCTTGGCAAAACTGCAGGCGGCAATGGGCGGTTCTGGAGGATCTGGAGCCGTATCCGCGGGGCCACAAATTGATCAAACTGAGCTCTCAGATGAAGATAAGGCAAGATTAATGAAAGAGTACGGTATTTCTGACAATGTCGTCATTGACTACTTCAGCTGGCTTGGAAAACTTATGATTCTAGACTTTGGCAAATCAAGTATCTACAACACAAGTGTGTTGAAGATGATTGCAAGTAAGATGCCAATTTCCATTTTCTTTGGACTTATTACTATGTTTATCACCTATGCGATCAGTATTCCCCTTGGCCTCACAAAGGCGATTAAGCATAAAACGATGTTTGATAATGCGACATCGCTTTCTGTTTACTTCGGCTATGCGATTCCAAACTACGCACTTGGTGCTCTTCTTGTAGTTTTTATTTCTGCTCAATGGGAGCTTCTACCTCTAGGTGGATTTGTGAGTGAAAACTTCAAAATGCTCGGTTTCTGGGCTGGTGTCTGGGATTTGATTATTCACGCCGTGCTACCAATTACCTGTTACGTTATCGGGTCTTTCGCGTTTTTGACTATGCTGATGAAAAATCAGCTGATGGAGCAGATGGCGTCTGACTATGTACGAACAGCACTTGCCAAAGGTGTTCCATACAAAAAAGCGATTTTCAAGCACGCTTTTGACAACTCACTGATTCCAATTGCAACGACTTTCGGTAATCAGATTAGTCTTCTGGTCGGAGGTTCTTTCCTTATCGAAAAAGTATTCAACATCGATGGAATTGGACTGCTAGGTTTTAACTCGATGCTGAGTAAAGACTATCCGGTGGTGATGGGAGTTCTGGCAATTTCTGCCTTTCTTCAGCTTCTCGGCAACCTTCTATCAGACATCTGCGTGGCACTTGTTGACCCTCGCGTAAAATTTTGATAAGGGGGAACTAATGAAATTTGTAAAACTAAATCCAATTGCACAGCAGCGTTTGCACCGTTTTGTTTCTATCAAACGCGGTTACTACAGCTTTATTCTGCTTATTGTACTTACACTACTCGCGTTTGTCGGCGAGCTTTTTATCAACAACAAAGCGTTAATTGTAAAATACGACGGTGACTACTTTTTCCCGGTTGCCCGTAGTTTTCCTCTTTTTTCAAAACAGTTCAGTGGTAAAGACTTTGGAGAAAAATACTCTTACGAAGCAGACTATCGCGATCTGCAGAAAAAATGGGAGTCGCAAAACAGTGATAACTGGATCATGATGCCGATTGTGCCTTACGGTAAAACGGAAGTAGATCAAATTGACCGCAGTAAAGTCAAAGCAAAGATTGCAGAAGAACAGGCGTCATTTGCGAAGTTACTGAAAGAAATTAAAACATCTGAGGCAGCAGATAAAGCAGAGGCTATCGCTAAGTTGAAACAAGATCAGGAGGCCATCGAAGCCGAACTGAACAAGTCGATGTTTCACCCGCTTCCGCCTGACTTCTCAAAACGTCATTTTCTGGGAACCGATCCAATTGGACGCGATATTTTTGCGTTGCTTGTCTTTGGTTACCGTGTAGCCATTATTTTCTCGTTGACACTACTTATCTGTACCTATACAATTGGTATCACAATTGGTTGTCTGATGGGTTACGTCGGCGGTTGGTTCGACCTTATTGTTCAACGTGTTATCGAAATTCTTTCACGTGTGCCAGTAATCTACATTATGATGATTATCGCGACGATTTACGGTAAAAGTTTTGGAATTCTACTAAGCCTGATGATTATTTTCGGCTGGATGGGCATTACCTGGCAGATGCGTACTGCTACTTATAAAGAGAAAGCACGTGACTACATCATGGCAGCGAGATCGCTTGGTGCAACGAACTCACGTATTGTCTTCTCTCACATCATTCCAAGTACAATTGCCCTTATCGTTACTTTTATTCCATTCTCCGTTTCAGGAGGAATTGTGATGTTGACGTCACTTGACTTTATCGGCTTCGGACTTCCTCCGGGAGATCCAAGTTGGGGTGACTTGATGAAAATGGGAACCAGCAACATGGATGCACCGTGGATTGTGGCATCCGTTGTAGTCTCAATGGTAATAATTCTTTTCCTTGTAAATATGGTTGGAGAAGCAATTCGCGAAGCTTTCGACCCTAAAAAAATCACAAAATACGAGTAGGACTTTCCAATGAAAAAATGGATTATATATCTAATAATTTTGGCGAGTTTAATCGCCTTGACAACAACTATGATCTCCGGCACGAAAGCGGGCTTCCTGATTATTGAAGACGTATCTCATCCGTACAAAGCCGTATCAATTAAAGAAAAGTTTACTGAAACACGCTACCACAGTGAACCAATTAAACCTTTTCCAATAACAGGCGAAAAGTTACCTGAAGATTTGGTTTGGCAGGACGGAATGGATCAAAAAGAGTTTTCCGATCCAAACGCTAAACAGGGTGGTACATACAACGCATATATGGATACTTTCCCTCAGACATTTAGACAGCTAGGAACAAACTCCAATAGTGCGTTCCGTGGAGAAATGGATGATAATGATATGCAGATGATTTACCGTCATCCTGCAACTGGCAAATACTATCCAGGGCTCGCAAGCGCTTGGGCTATTGGCAAAGACGGAAAAACGGTTTATTACAAAATCAATCCGAAAGCACGTTGGTCTGACGGCGTGCCTGTGACCGCGGACGACTTCATTTTTATGTTAAAGATGATGCGTTCTAAAGCGATCATTTCACCTTGGTACAACGAATATTACTCAAAGTATGTCACTGATATCCTTAAGTTTGATGATTACACCTATGCTGTAAAAATTCCATTCGCCAAACCTGATCCGGTAATGCACACAGCTGTCACGCCGAAACCTTATCACTTTTATGGAAATCTGCGTGTGGTTGAAAATGAGCTTTCGCCTAAAGAAGCGCATATGATTCTGAAACGTGATAAGCATGTTATTCCAGAAGAGCTGAAACTCTATGATTTGAAAGAGGAGTTAAAAGATGACAAAGAAAAGCTCTCTGAAATCGAGGCACAAATTAAAACGCTTGAGGAATCAGGGAAAAAGTTCAAAGTGACCGAAGAAGATCTTCAAGATGGTTGGAACTCGCATTATACATGGAAAGTTCAGCCGAATACGGGACCTTACCAGATCACTCAATATATGCACGGCAAATGGGTGCTTTTAGAGCGAAATGCGCAGTGGTGGGCAAATGATGAGAAGTTCTTCAAGTACCGCTTCAATCCACAGTTCCGCAAATACTATCTTGTCGCTGACATGGACATCGCCTTTGAGTATTTCCGTAAAGGAATGCTGGATATCTACAGTCTTCATGAACCAAGATTCTGGTACAAAAAATCTGTAGGAATTAAAGAAATTGAAAATGGCTACATGTACCGTATTCAATTTTGGAATGATGTGCCTAGACCATGTCGAATGATTTCAATCAATGTAATGAATGAAGAGAATCCGTTAGTTGCCGATAAGAATATTCGTGAAGGTATCGGTTACTCACTTAACATTCAGAAAATGATTGATGTATACCTGCTTGGTGATGCATCACAGGCCTCTACTATCGCCACCGGATACGGAGATTACTCCAACACAGATGTAAAGTTCCGTGAATTTGACCTTGATAAAGCCGGAGAATATTTTGCTAAGGCTGGTTTTGATAGAAAAGGAAGTGATGGAATTAGAATCAATGACAAAGGAGAGCGTTTGAGTTTCAAACTGTTCTTCGGAAACAAGTCAGAAGAACCAGGTATTCTTATCATCAAAAATGAAGCTGCTAAAGCTGGTGTTGAATTCGATCTTGTAAACTTCGACGCTAACTCCATCTTTAAACAGATGCTGAATAAAAAACACGAAATTGCATGGCACGGATGGGGTGCTGGAACAAGAGACTGGGGCCCTGGATACTGGGGACAGTTTCACGGTGCAAATGCCGGAAAGCCGCAAAATAATAATTTTGCCAATCTTGATGACCAGCTGACCAATGAGTTAATTGATAAGTTTAGAAAAAGTATTGATCTGGATGAACGCTACGATCTATCTAGAAAAATTCAGAAATCGATTCATGATCAAGCCTGCGCATTTCCTACGTTCTATCGTTCTTTCAGCCGTATGGCAGTTTGGAACTGGATAAAACTTCCTGAAAATTGTGAGTTCCCTGGTTATGAAAGTCCATTTAGATACCTTGATACTTGGTGGATTGACGAAGAACAAAAAGCCTCCACTATTAAGGCTATGAAAGAGGGCAAAAGACTACCATCTGAAAAGCTCGTTGAATTCCAGAAATTCAAAATTACCGAGAAGTAAAGGGACTTAAAAATGGCTATATTAGAAGTTAAAAATATTGTAACAACATTTGATACCGACCGTGGTTGTGCCCGCGCGCTCGATGGTGTGACCTTCTCTGTAGAAAAAGGCAAAACACTTGGAATTGTGGGTGAGTCCGGCTGTGGGAAAAGTGTAACCTCACTTTCCATCATGCGACTTCTGCCTAAACCGGCAGGAAACACCCCGGAAGGTGAAATCATCTTTAATAACGGAAGTGAAAATTTTGATATTCTTACACTTCCAGCAAAAGATATGTTGAAGATTCGTGGTAAAAAAATCGCAATGATCTTTCAGGATCCACTGACATCTCTAAACCCTGTTTATACTGTCGGAGCTCAGTTGATTGAAACAATCAAACTGCATTTTCCGAAAATGAAGTATGACGAAATGGTGAACCGAAGCATCGAACTTCTAAATGATGTAGGAATTCCAGCTCCCGAAAAACGAATCTGGGAATTTCCTCATCAGCTTTCTGGTGGAATGCGCCAGCGTGTGATGATTGCAATCGCTCTTGCCTGTGAACCGGAAGTTCTAATTGCAGATGAACCAACGACCGCACTCGATGTAACCATTCAGGCACAGATTCTAAAACTGATGAAAGATCTTCAGAAAAAGAACAACATGGCAATCGTCTTCATTACCCACGATTTGGGTGTAGTTGCCGAAATGTGTGATGACGTCTGCGTAATGTATGCCGGAAAAGTGGCTGAACAGGGTTCTGTCAACGACATCTTCGAAAGTCCGCGTCACCCTTATACTCAGGGTCTTCTAAAATCAATTCCGAAACTGGAAACCGAGCAGAAGTCTAAACTTTATGAGATTGAGGGAATGGTTCCTGACCTCTTCAGCATGCCGGAAGGCTGCCGTTTTCAAAACCGCTGTCCGTACGCAAAAGAGGTTTGTCAGCAGGAAATTCCATATCACGATGTAAAAGAAAATCACCGCGTTAACTGCATACGCTTGGGAGAAATTTAATAATGAGAGATAAAAATACATTACTTTCACTAAGCAACGTGAAAAAATATTTCCCGATTCATAAGGGTGTATTTTACCGCCATGTCGGCGATGTACACGCAGTTGATGGAATCACATTTGACGTTCAGGAAGGTGAAACTATCGGACTTGTAGGCGAGTCCGGCTGCGGTAAATCGACTTTGGGAAAAACTATCCTTCACCTTTATAATCCGACCGATGGTGAAATTTCACTGAAAAATACATTTACACAAGAAGAGGCTCCTGAAGGTTGGCCGTTTGCCGAAGGTGAACTGGTAAACCTTGAAAAACTGACATCTAAACAGCTTCGTTTCATGCGACAGAATATGCAGATGATTTTTCAGGATCCGATGGAAGCGTTAAATTCACGCATGCCCGTTGGAACAATTATTGAAGAACCATTCATCATTCACGCTGGGGAACATCCGTTTGATACGCCTGCAAAACGTAAAGAAGAAGTGCTTCGTCTTCTAAAAGAGGTTGGTCTTCCGGAAAGTGCCTACTACAAATATCCGCATCAATTTTCAGGTGGTCAGCGTCAGCGAATCGGAATCGCCCGTGCCATTGCACTGAAACCAAAGCTGGTAGTTTGTGATGAGCCGGTATCAGCACTTGACGTGTCGGTTCAGTCTCAGGTTCTAAACCTGATGGTAAAACTGCAGAAAGAGCTAGGTTTGACCTACATCTTCATCGCGCACAACCTGTCTGTCGTAAAATTTATTGCCGACAGAATCTGCGTGATGTATCTGGGCCGCATTGTTGAAACAGCAAAGTCTGAAGAGATTTACCAAAAACCTCTTCACCCTTATACGCAGGCTCTAATTTCAGCAATTCCTGAACCGGATCCTAATCTCGATAAAGAAAAACAGATTTTGGAAGGAGATGTCCCATCTCCAATCGATCCACCTAGCGGTTGTCACTTCCATCCGCGCTGTCCGTATGCACAGTCGGTTTGTCAGGAAAAAGAACCTGAACTACGGGAACTGGAAGAAGGTCACTGCGTAGCCTGCCACTTCGCAGGAAACCAGCACCAGCGTTCAATTTAAGCGACAAGGTCGGAGAGAAATCTCCGACCTTTTTTATTCAATGCTGGCAAGGGCTATTTTTCAACTAACCGACTAACAAAAAAACTCCCCTGCTTTTTCAAACAGAGGAGTTTTAAAATATTCGGAACAAGTCAACGGTCAAATTTACAACTTGTAACCTGAAACTTGCTAACCTTTAACCAGTTTACGGTTGAAGCTCAGAAAGTGCCGCTACATCAATCTCTTTTGTGTAGTCCACACCATCCACTTCGAAACCACCAAGTTTTAGGAAATCACGACGGAAACCTTCGTAATCAGTCAACTCTTTGAAGTTTTCAGGAGTTACTTTTGCCCAAAGCGCGTCAACAGCAGCCTGAACATCTTCACGCATTTCCCAGTCATCCGGACGGATACGACGGTCTTCATCAATTACTGGAGAATCACCATAAATCATTGACGCGAAAAGACGGTGAGTCTGCTCGATACAACCTTCGTGAAGCCCCATCTCTTTCATCACTTTGAAAAGTGCCGCAGCGTAAACAGGGAAGATTGGAATATACGCACTAGCTTTTGTAACAAGAGCTTTATTAACTGTAACGTAAGCTTCACCACCAACTTTATCTTTCATCAGTTTATCAAGCTCGTTTGCAGTGTTTTCAAGGTGACGTTTTGCCGCACCGATTGTACCATCTTTGTAAATTCCGTGAGTCGCTTTTGGTCCAACGTAAGAGTAAGCATAAGTGCGTGCACCTTCTGCAAGTACACCAGCATCAGCAAGAGCATTTGTCCAAAGTGCCCAGTCTTCACCACCCATAACTTTTACAGTTGATTTCAACTCTTCTGGAGTTGCATCACCCATAACCTGGTGATCAAGCTCGCCGCTTTCAACATTGATTGTTGGTCCTTCTACCCCGCCTGTAGTAGATTTTAGAGCAGAGATATAAGTTACGCCGTCAACCGGATCAGTACGACGACCAGATGCAAGACTGTAAATTACAAGATCAACTTTTCCGCCGAACTCTTCTTTGATGTATTCGATAACCTGATCTTTCATTTCGAAAGAAAATGCGTCACCGATGAAATTTTTCGCAACAAGACCTTCATTTTCAGCAGCCTCTTTAAATGCGATATTGTTGAACCAGCCGGCAGTTCCGATACGACGGCCTTTTGGTCCGCTTTCGAAAGAGACACCGATAGTATCAGTTTTACTTCCGCCGAAAGCAAGAGAAATTCTAGTTGCAAGTCCGTAACCGGACGAAGCTCCGATGATTAGTGCTTTTTTTGAGCCAACATATTTAGCTTCGCAATTTTTCACGTAATTAATCTGTTCTTCAACAAACTTCTTACAGCCTTCAGGGTGTACGCTAAGAAGAATTGCCCCTTTAAATTTTGGTTCTACAATCATCAAACCGCTCCAATTTAATGTTAAATATTTTCATAGTTATTTTCTAATGTGCTAGAAATTAGCACTTTTAATACAGGAAGAAAGTCATTTTGGGAAATTAATCCGCCTGATTTACTTTATTCACAACCAGATTTACCACTTCGTCAATCGTCATCTCTGTCGTGTCGACAATTTCTGCATCTTCAGCCGGACGAAGTGGTGACACTTTGCGTTCAGAATCCATTTTATCGCGAGCCGCAATGTCAGCCGCCACTTTTGCCAAAGTCGCACCATCAACAGTCTCGCCTGGCTGAGCCAAACGTCTACGCGCTCTCTCCTCAGGAGTCGCAGTCACAAAGAACTTAAACTTTGCTTCAGGGAAAACCACAGTTCCGATATCGCGACCTTCCATCACCACATTGCCAAGCGTTGCCGACTCCTGCTGACGTTCCACAAGCCATGCGCGAACTGCTGCGATTTTTGCCACAAAACTGACTTTAGCTGCGACTTCCGGTGCACGCACTTTCTGCATTTCAGCTTCTTTGCCGTCAATAGTCAAAATCAAATTCCTGCAATCCTGCAGCTGGTAAGAGATATCTACACTTTTAAGAAACTCGGCAACCGACTCTTCATCTTCCACATCAATGCCTTTGTTCAAACAAAGCATGGTCAAGGCACGATACATGTTTCCCGTATTGATATAAAAACAGTTATCAACCTTTTGCGCCACCTGCTGTGCAACAGTGCTTTTTCCAGAAGCCGAAGGTCCGTCAATTGCAATTTGAAATCCCATAAATAAACTTGCCCCAATTATATTTCTAAATCGTTTTTTCTGTTAAGACAATTAGCTTGTCCTGCCTAATCAAATGCAATTACCAAAACTTACCAGCCCAAAAAGCTCTTAACCCTAATTTTTTGCAGTCTAATCACTCCACCACAAATTCATAAACTGTGATAAATCGGTTTATCTGGGTCATTTTTACAAATTTCCCTCACTCTTTTGTAATTATAATGACACTAAATTAGTATACTTAAGAAAAGGTGTTAGCTTATCGGTGTGTTATTAACTGACAGATAACGTCAAAAACTATAAAAATTACTAATTCTATTAACATTGATTAGGTCATATAATGAGTTCGAATAATGAGCAATTAGATAAAATAACAAATCAGGAATACAAGTACGGATTTGAATCACAAGTTGAATCTGATACTATTCCTCCTGGTTTGGACGAAAACGTGATAAAAGAGATTTCACGACGAAAAGGTGAACCAGAATTTATGCTGAAATGGCGTCTGAATGCATACAGCAAATGGTTAACAATGGAACAGCCGTCATGGGCTCACCTTAACCTTCAACCAATAGACTTTCAGGCGATTTCATACTTTTCATCTCCGAAATCGGCAAAAGAGAAGCCGAAGAATTTGGATGAAGTCGACCCGGAAATTCTGGATACTTACAAAAAGCTGGGGATTCCGTTAAAAGAACAAGAACGTCTTCAGGGAATTGTCGCAGTTGACGCGGTATTTGATAGTGTTTCTGTGGCGACGACTTATAAAGACAAGCTAGCAGAAGTCGGCGTAATCTTCTGTTCAATCTCAGAAGCAATGCGTGAATATCCAGAACTTGTTGAGAAATATTTAGGAAGCGTGGTTCCACCAACCGACAACTTTTTCGCATCTATGAACTCAGCTGTATTTACAGACGGCTCATTCGTCTACGTGCCACCGGGTGTCAGGTGTCCGATGGAGCTTTCAACCTATTTCCGAATCAACGCGACCAATACCGGACAGTTTGAACGTACCTTAATAATTGCCGATGAAGGTTCCTACGTCAGTTATTTGGAAGGTTGTACGGCACCTCAACGTGACGAAAATCAACTTCATGCGGCTGTTGTGGAAATCATTGCTCATAAAGATGCGCAGGTGAAATATGCAACAGTGCAAAACTGGTACCCCGGCGACGAAAACGGCGTGGGTGGAATCTACAATTTCGTGACCAAACGCGGACTTTGTAAAGGCGAAAACTCCAAGATTTCATGGACACAGGTCGAAACCGGTTCGGCGATTACGTGGAAATATCCAAGCGTAATTCTGAAAGGAGACAACAGTGTCGGAACATTTCACTCTGTAGCAATGACCAACAACCTACAGCAGGCAGATACTGGGACCAAGATGATCCATTTGGGTAAAAACACCCAAAGTACAATCATTTCCAAAGGTATCTCAGCCGGAAAGAGCAGTAACGCTTACCGCGGTTTGGTGAGAGTGGCAAAAGGTGCAACAAATGCCAGAAACTACTCACAGTGTGACTCCTTGTTGATTGGCGACAAATGCGGCGCACATACATTCCCGTACATCGACGTACAGAATACAACAAGTCAGGTGGAACACGAAGCCACCACATCCAAAATTGGAGAAGATCAGATTTTCTACTGTATGCAACGAGGACTCAGTGAGGAAGACGCAGTCTCAATGATTGTAAACGGATATTGTAAAGAAGTTCTGCAAAACCTGCCGATGGAGTTTGCAGTTGAAGCACAAAACCTACTGACTCTCAGTCTGGAAGGAACCGTCGGATAAATTTTAGCAGTAACGCGAAAGTTGTAAAACGCAACACGCAGTACGCATCACGCAAAACAAAATTAACCATGGAGATAACCATGTTAAAGATAGAAAATTTACACGCAGCAGTCGAAGGAAAAACGATTCTTAAAGGGCTGAACTTAACCGTCAATGCCGGAGAAGTTCACGCCATAATGGGCCCGAATGGCGCAGGAAAAAGCACATTGGCAAATGTTATTGCCGGTCATGATAACTACGAAGTCACCGACGGTGCAATTTATTATGAAGGCAATGATATCATTGAAATGGCTCCGGAAAACCGTGCCCGCAACGGCATTTTTCTAGCCTTTCAGTATCCTGTCGAAATTCCAGGTCTTAACAACACCTATTTTCTTCGAGCAGCTTTGAATGAAAAGAAAAAGTTTCTTGGCGAACCTGAAGTGGATGCTGCGGACTTTTTAGTAATTGCCCGTGAAAAGATGAAACTTGTTGAAATGAAAAAGGAACTTCTACGCCGCCCGGTAAACTCAGGTTTTTCAGGAGGAGAGAAGAAGCGTAATGAAATTTTCCAGATGGCAGTTCTTGAACCAAAACTAGCAGTTTTAGATGAAACAGATTCCGGGCTAGATATCGACGCATTACGAATTGTCTCAAAAGGCGTAAACGCGCTGAAGCGTCCGGACAACGCCACAATTGTCGTCACACACTATCAGCGTCTTCTCGACTATATTGTTCCTGACTTTGTCCACGTACTGTACGACGGTAAAATCATCCATTCAGGAGGCAAAGAGTTGGCGCTTGAACTGGAAGAAAAAGGCTATGACTGGCTGATTAACAAATAGTGAAAAGGAAAAGTCAACATGGCTATACAATCCAAATTTGATTATAAAACACATTACAACACGGTGTTTCAGCGGTTCATCAAAGAAAATCACTGCCCGTTGTTGGATTTTCGTAAGCGTGCATTCGAGCATTTTGAACAGCACGGTTTTCCAAACAAACGTGTCGAAGACTGGCGTTTCACCAGTTGCTACGAAATTGCTGAGAAACCGTTCCTTTGTCCAAAAGACTCCACAACGTTAACAAAGAAAGAGATTGAACCATTTCTTTTTGAAAACATTGATACAATTCAGTTGGTTCTGATAAATGGTCATTATAGACCGGAACTGTCAACACAGATTGATGAACAGAATATCTCAATAAGTTCAATTTCTAAACTTTGTGAAGCACACGATACGCGATTGGAAAAAATCGGGACGTTGGTTTCAGCAGAGGAAAATGTCTTTGCGGCACTCAATGCCTCATTTTTCCGTGATGGTTTCTTTATTGAAGTCAAGCAGAATGCAAAAATCGACAAACCAATTCACATCATCAACATCGATGCGGACAAAGATGAAAATTCCCATAATGCGGTTCGACATTTCATCTCCGTTGCGAAGAATGCCGAACTTAAAATTGTGGAAAGCTATCACTCTCACAACTCGGCACCGGACGCACTAATCAATGTGGCGTGTGAACTGGAAGTAGCTGACGGCGCAAACGTCGAATACATTTCAATTCAGCAAGCTGATGAAACGCATCACTGTTTTACCAACATCAATGCAAATGTTGCAGAAAATGGTCAGTTGATTACAAATCTTCTAGATTTTGGATCAAAGCTTGTGCGCCATACTCAAAACATTGTTTTGGATGGAGCCAACGCGCATGCCAAAAGCTGCGGCACTTACATTGGACACCAAAGGCGACAGATCGATCACTATCTCTATATGGATCATGCCGTCGGCGAATGCTCCAGCGAACAGCTTTTCCGCGGCGTGTTAACCGACAAGGCAAAAGCTGTGTTCCGCGGTCGTGTGGTCGTGAGACCTGATTCACAAAATACCGATGCATCACAGTCATCAAAAGCACTTCTTTTGTCCGATGATGCACAAAGCCACAACCTTCCTCAGCTGGAAATTTATGCTGACGATGTGCGCTGCTCACACGGTGCGACAGTTGGAGAACTTGATAAAAGCTCCCTCTTCTATCTGCAATCACGTGGCATCTCGGAAGAGCGAGCAAAGCAGATTCTAACCGTAGCCTTTGCCGAAGAAGTGGTAGATCATATCACCATCGAACCGGTCAGACAAAAAGTCTATGCATTGATAGACCAGAATTTATCAAAAGATTTATCCTAGGAGACCACAAAATGAATGAAGAGTTTCAGGATCTTTACAGAGAAATTATTCTTGATCACAATAAATCGCCCCGCAACTGTCGGACAATGGAAAATCCCGACCGTGTGGTACAGGGCAAAAATCCGCTTTGCGGCGACAACTACAAAGTCTATGTAAAGCTTGATGGCGACACTGTCAGCGATGTCAGTTTCGAAGGCTCAGGCTGTGCTATTTCAAAAGCCTCAGCTTCGGTAATGACTGAGTTTCTGAAAGGAAAGTCGATTGATGAAGTCGAAAAGTTCTTCAACCTATTCCACGAAATGGTTACCGGAAAACTGGATGTCGATGACTGCTTTGATGAAGTCGGAAAACTTGCCGCATTCGCCGGAGTTGCCGAATTTCCAGTTCGTGTAAAATGCGCAACCCTCGCCTGGCACGCCGTCCACACAGCGGTCACGTCAGAAGAAGCAGAAGCATCAACCGAAAGTTAGAGGTGAAACATGCCCCGTGAACTAATCACTGACGACCCTGATCATGAAAAAGACATTGAGCTGCGTTTAAAACAGGTAATCGACCCGGAACTGATGGTTGATGTCTGGAACCTGGGACTGATTTATAAAGTCACAGTGAAGGAGAAAAGAGCCGTTGTGGAGATGACCTTAACATCGCCGAACTGCCCGACATCCGAACAGCTGTTTCACTGGGTCTGGCACGTGCTGACTAAAGCAGACTATATCGACGAATGTGAAGTTGAACTGGTCTGGGATCCAATCTGGGATGCCAGCGAAATGACCGAAATTGCTCAACTTCAAACCGGTTTTATGTTTTAAATTAGGAATAACAGATCATGACCACTCCAAAAGCACCGTTTGATGTGCAGAAAATTCGGAAAGACTTTCCTGTTCTGAATCAAACGGTCAATAAACAACCATTAGTTTATTTAGATACCACGGCGACAAGTCAGAAGCCCTACTCTGTCATTGAATCCGTCAGTAACTATTATATAAATGACAACGCCAACGTCCACCGCGGAATTCATTCGTTGGCGGCACGTTCCACTAAAAAATATGAAAATTCGCGCCAAAAAATCGCTGATTTTATCGGTGCAGGATCGTCAAGAAATATCATCTTTACTCGAGGGACAACCGAAGCGATAAACCTTGTCGCCACAAGTTTCGGAAGCACTTTCACAGCCGAAGACGAAATCATCGTCTCGCTTATGGAGCACCACAGCAACTTTGTGCCATGGCAACTTCTCTCAGAGCGAACAGGCTGTAAACTTAAATTCATTCAAATCACCGAAAATGGTGAACTTGATATGAACCAATTTGATCTACTGCTAACGGAGAAAACCAAACTTGTGGCTGTTGTTCACATCTCCAATGTACTGGGAACAGTCAATCCCATTGAAGAGATTGTGGCAAAGTCCCACAACGTCGGCGCCAAAGTACTAATCGATGGTGCGCAAAGCGTGCCCCACGTAAAAGTGGATGTTCAGAAAATTGACTGTGATTTCTTTGCGTTCTCCGCTCATAAAATGATGGGGCCGACCGGAATCGGTGCACTTTATGCCAAAGAAGAGTTGTTGAAAGCGATGCCTCCGTATCATGGTGGCGGTGAAATGATTCACACAGTGACAAAAGAAGGTACGACTTGGGCGGATATTCCGTACAAATTCGAAGCAGGCACTCCGAACATTGCCGGAGTCATCGGCTGGGGCGTCGCCATCGATTATATCAACCAAATCGGGATCGACAAGATTCACGACTACAGCGATATGCTGACGCGTTACGCCATCGAAAAGCTCTCGACAATTGACGGGTTAACCATTTACGGCAATGCCAAAAATCGTGGAGCCGCAGTCTCATTTAATTTAAAAGATGTGCATCCACACGATGTCTCACATTTTCTAGATCAGAAAGGGATTGCCGTCCGCGCCGGTCATCACTGTGCTCAGCCCTTAATGACCGAGCTGAAAGTAGATGCCACCAATCGCGCCAGCTTTTACATCTACAACACCTTTGAAGAAGTAGACAAATTGGTAGAAGCGTTGAAAGAAGTAAAAGCCTTCTTTACGTTTTAAGGCGAGAAGCAAAGAGATAGAGGAAAGAAGATAGGGGCAAGAGGAAATTTTGTTGTGAACAATTTCCTCTTAAACTCTTGCCGAAATCGATTTTCTCTACAGAATTGTCACTTCAACAACTGTTAAAGAACTCCCACACTCTGAGACAGCCGTCCAACTGGAGGCGAAGAACTCCCACACTCTTAGACAGCCGTCCAACTGGAGGCGAAGAACTCCCACACTCTGAGACAGCCGTCCAACGGGAGGCGAAGAACTCCCACACTTTACAATGCCACAGCTTAGTTTGCATAAAGAAGAACTTAAACTAAGTTGAGTTCAGATACTAAAAGCGTTAAAAACTTAAAAAGGGCACCAAGCCTGCCCCAAGATAACGCCTTGCAAAGGCAATTTACCTTAGCCCAGATAGCAGAACAAAGTGAAGACCTTCGAGGTAGAATGAGCGAAGCGAATGACACCTTGGGTTTAGGATACAAAAGAAAGCGCGCCCTAAAAGGGAAACTTACCTTACTTGAAAGGGTGAAACATAATAACGCCTTGAAAAGGCAGCTTACCTTAGCCCAGATAGTAGAACGAAGTGGAGACCTTCGAGGTAGAATTCGCGAAGCGAATGGCACCTTGGGTTTAGGATAAAAAAGAAAATGCGCCCTGAAAGGGTGAAACATAATAACGCCTTGAAAAGGCAACTTACCTTAGCCCATGGTAGAATGAGCGAAGCGAATGGCACCTTGGGTTTAGGATAAAAAAGAAAACGCGCCCTGAAAGGGCAGCTTATGGAGGACAAATGCCACAATCATTAGCACAACTATACGTTCATATCATTTTCCACATTAAAAATCACAGCGTAAAAATCCGATTAGAAGATATGCAAAGCTTGGCATCTTACATCGGTGCAATTATCAATGATAACGAATCCCATCCAATTAAAATCAATGGTACTGAAGATCATCTTCATATTTTATGCGGAATGTCAAAAAACATTGCTCTTTCACACCTTGTAGAAGAAATAAAACGCCACAGCAGCCGGTGGATTAAAAGAAAGGACTCATACTACAAACCCTTTGCTTGGCAGGGAGGGTATGCAACTTTTTCTGTAAGTTCATCAATACTGAACAAAACAATCAAATATATTGAAAACCAACAGGAACATCATAAAAAGATGAGTTTTAAAGATGAATATTTACGTTTTTTGAGAGAGTACAACGTACCATACGATGAACGATATTTATTTGTCGATTAATATAAGCTGCCCTTTCAGGGCGATAATTTAGAAAAACCCACCCACCCCAGGCGTTGCCTGGGGCTAAGATGAACTGCCTTTTCAAGGCGTAAACGTTAACGCATATAATTAGTGACGAATGTTCCTCTCCATCATCTGCCGAATAAACTGCCTTTTCAAGGCGTCAGTGCAAACGCACCATATTTCAAGACTACCTACCATGTTATTCAGAAGCGAGAAATTCTGTAAAAATACTATAACTGACAAAGCCGATAAAATGAAACCATCGTTAATTTTTCTGAAAACATTGCATAAATAGGAAGTAAGACTACGTTGCACTCGTCGAATGAAAGTAATCTGGTAGCCCTGCGAGTTCAACGAACAAAGTGAGACTTCGGTCACTCGCTGGTGAATATAGGGTCGGAGACTAGCGCGCACTACTATGAGCTCACGATTTTAGCCTAATAATAAGTTAAAGGTAAAGGGAGAAGTATTATGGAAAACTGGTACTCTGTGAGATGTATTTTTTACTTTCCTGAACGCAGCAAAGGTAGTGAACAGTTTTTATACGAAGAAAGAATATTATTATGGAAAACAGAAAGCATTGATGAAGCCATCAAACTTGCAGAACAAGAAGCTGAAAATTACTCAAAAGAAAATGAGTGCCGTTATCTTGGTCTAGCACAAGCTTACCAAACCTATCTCGATGAGCCTAAATCGGGTTCTGAAGTATTTGCACTTATGAGGGATAGTAATTTTGAATATGAAGAATATTTAGATAATTATTTCGATACAGGTGATGAAAGGCAAAAAGTATAAAAGGTAAACATTATGGGCTTAGTACAAACGATAAAATTCAAATACTCAGAGAAAGCAAAAGCTATTGAATTAATTAAAAGCTTTAGTTCGCTATATGAGGTGAATAAATCTGACCTGCTGTGGACTATATACTCTGAAGCTTTCGAACCATTTAAAATTGAGATTGGCATTGAGGATTATGGTTTTTACACTCACCGTTCGGGAAACTACTTCAAATGTTTTGGTGAACTAATTGAAGCAATCAGTGGTCAATTTGGTAAGATTATGATAGAGGATATATAGGTGATTTCAATCACACAAGAGCTGTCCTTTCTGCTTTCTTCACGTTGAATCTAGAAGTCACAGCCGAACTTAGTCGATATAACAGAGAAGAAATATTAAGATGACTTATTTAAATAAAGAAGTGTACAAACATTTATTATACTGTTCTTTGCATGAAATAAGGACAGGCAATAATGATACAAAACTTTGGAATCCTTTTGATTGGATTTACTCTTTTAAAGAAACTAAAAAGAACAAAGAACTTGCATATTTATTCCACAATCTAGCCTTTTTTATCCTTCATGATTTTAAAGGTTTTGAAGAAGAAACGTTTTGGAATGGGTTAAAAAATTCTAAGTACCCTTTTTATGCAAAGTATAAAAATATATACAACAAATATCTGGAAGGTTATTCAGTAATGACTTAATCATAGAGTAAGAGCTTATTCGATCAGACTAAACCATCATACAACTTTTATACTCTTACACTTCAGTGGTGTGTTGCATAGAAACAATAACCCTAGATTTATGTCAGTGACCTAGGGTTATTTAAGCACAATATGAAGTCGTCTCTTTTAGATATCAAACAAGCCTGCTTTTACGGCTTCCCTTAGGGCGTTACCACGGTGACTGATGCTGTCTTTAACTTCGGAACCTAGCTCTGCAAAGGTTTTGTCAAAACCATCTGGGACAAAACATGGGTCGTAGCCGAATCCGTGCGATCCGCGTGGCTCATCAATAATCTTTCCAGGCACAAAACCTTCGGCAGTACCAATCACTTCCGTCGGAGTTGCCACTGCAAGGCAACAGGCAAATCGAGCGGTTCTGTTTTCGATTCCAATAAGATTCTTCAGAAGTTTGTTCATATTATCTAGATCAGAGGCATGTTCGCCGGCATAACGCGCCGAGTAAACACCAGGTTCACCATTTAGCGCATCGACAATCAATCCCGAGTCATCCGCCAGACAAACCATACCGGTAGCTTCGGCAATTTCTACAGCCTTTTTTGTGGCATTGCCGACAAAGGTATCTTTGTCTTCTACCACTTCGGGCAGTTCCATATCAATGTCTTTAAATGAGATAACTTTGATGGCAAGCGGCTTAAGAATGGCAGTAATTTCTTCAACCTTATGGGCATTTCCGGTAGCGGCTAAAATAGTTTTCATATTATTCTCCAAATTAGAGTGGTTTTATATTCAAATGAAAGCTGAGTTATTTTGTAACAACCTTGACAGTTGCGGGAACTTTCGACAACACTTTCTTTGTAAATTGATTCTTGCCGACAATCAGGGTTTTAAGCGTTTTAATATGCTTCAACGCATCCAAGTTGGCGACAAATGTGTTGGAAATATCGAGGGTTTCGACCTTCACCTTGTTCAACTGTGATACGTCATAAAATTCAGAATGGCTCAGAATTAAGGTCTTTATCGGGATAAATTTCAACATCGAAATGGAAAGTGTTTTGGTAAGATAAGAGGCTTTTTTGAAACCTTTGCCGGAAATTGTCATTGTTTTTGTGGTTTGATCGTAGGCAAACTTCGGCTTCTTCCACTTCACATTGTAATAGCGAAGAAGAAATTGAACGACTTTCTCATAGCCTGATCTGTTTTTACGTTTGCCCAGATCATAGTAGACCATTTTTATGGGTAATGACATGCTGTTTTTACCGACTGTGAGCACCTTCATCAATTCAACAAACTCACCAATTTTCAACGATTTCTTATTGTTCAGTTTAAGCTTCTCGAGGGTATTAACTATAAAAACAGAGCTTTGAATATCCGATTTTTTCGCAATTTCGTAACTTTCGGCATAACGCTGAGCTACAAAAAGCTGATAAGCCTTATATCCCAGGTATTTCTCTTTTTGCGGATCGTGTTCAAGCACGCGATCAATCTTAATCAGGTGATTATCAATCGTTTTTACAGGATTTCGAAAGTACTCAGAACTGTTCAGCAGAAGTACATTTGCCGAGACGTCTTTGGTATAATCTTCCAAGACCTGACCAAGTGCTTCTTTCTCTTCGGCAAACAGCTGAAGCGTGTACTCAAGTTTTTCACGAGACTTTTCGGCAGCCTGTTTCGCCTTTCGTTCATTTTGGCGACTCTTCTCAAGTCCGATAAGAAAGCCTCCAATAATTACCATGACGACAATAAATAGCGAAAAGAAAATATTAGAACTAGTTCGATTGCGGCGATAGAACAACTTAAACTCTTTGGCAAATCCGGCATTTTCCGCTAGTGTCGAATACCCCATCAGATACTTGTGAACTTCCTGTCGCAGATTAACCACAGATTTATAACGATCCGCCGGGTTCAAAGCCATCGCTTTCATCACCACGGCATTTAGACTTTCCGGGACAAAGTGGTCGACACGCTCATTAGGTGGAATCACCCTGCCCTCAACGGTTTTTTTCAGAACAGTTTCGACAGTTCCTTCGATTGGGATTTCACGTGTCAAAATTGAATAAAGAATACTTCCCAGTTCATAAATATCGGTCTGCTTAGTCAGGTCAGTTCCACTCACCTGTTCAGGAGCCATAAAACCGGGTGTACCTTTGACGGCACGTTTACGATGGAGTTCCGCCGCCAGAAGTTCAGAGTTCACAAGTTCCTGTTCAAGATCAACGGTTTCGTCCTGAATCAAAAGTCGTCCCAATCCCCAGTCACAAACCAGCACTTCGCCGTACTGACCAATCTGAATATTGTTCGGTTTTAAGTCCAGATGAAGAATATGCTTTGAATGGGCATAGGACACCGCATCGCATACCTTTAAAAAAAGCTCCAGCAACTCTTCCAACGGAAGACTATTTTGCTCGGTTATCACTTTCTTAAAGTCGTCACCAATCTTCAAATCCATAGTAAAATAAGGTTTGCCCGCATCGTTGATACCCACATCATGAATCGTGATAATATTTGGGTGATCCAACTGAGAAGTCAGCCATGCCTCATGTATGAAAAGGTCGTAGGTATCGGTTTCCGCATCATCATATAGGGTTGCCATCGCCAAATCTCGTTTGGCAAAATTATCATAAACTCGAAAGACCTTCTTCATTCCGCCGAGAGCCACAAGCTCTTTCTGAGTATACTTCTGGCGGGTTTCTGCAAGTTGTTGAAATGAAGACGAATTCAGTTCACTTTCCGATGTCAGTTTGTCGATAGCTTCATCGTAAAGTTCTGAAAACAAGTTGCTAAAATCTTCCATAATTCCTTTCCATTTTTCGAGTCATAC
>DDLT01000189.1 GCA_002340265.1 Lentisphaeria bacterium UBA2565
CAAGCCAATAACGACAGTTTGAAAGTAGGAAATGCAACACCTCAGTTTTTCCGTAATCAAAACAACGCGAATCCCAAGCTTCATGGAAACCGCGATCGCCACCGTGAAAATACTGTGTGTATGTTCCATCAAAACAGGAAAGTCCTTCAGACTCATTCTTCACACAATGCGAATGCACAAGATCGATAATAACCGAAAGTCCGGCTTCGTGTGCCGCATCAATCAGCATTTTCAACTCTTCCGGAGTTCCAAATCGCGAACTTGCCGCAAAGAAATTTGCGACATGATAACCAAACGATCCATAATACGGATGTTCCATCACCGCCATCAATTGCAACGTATTGTAACCCGACTTTATCACACGCGGCAGAATTCGCTCACGAAATTCGTTATACGAACCAACCTTATAATCCTCCTGGGCCATACCGACATGTGACTCGTAAATCAACGGATTTGTCACCTTTTTAGTCGGCTTCGGGAACTTCCATTCGTAAGGTTCAACTTCCCAAACCTGTGCGGAAAAAAGCTTTGTTGCATCATCCTGAACCACCCGACGCGCGTAAGCCGGAATACGTGTCCCTTCACCGCCATTCCAACGCATAATCAGATGATAAAACTGCCCGTGTTTCAGCACATCATTCGGTAGAAAAATCTCCCAGTCACCGCTATCAGAAATACGTGTCATTTTAAAGTGTTCAGAAGTCACCCAATTGCAGAAATCGCCAGTTACAATAATTTCCGTCGCATTCGGAGCCCACTCACGCAAAAACCAACCACCATCGACTTTATGCAGTCCATAATACTCATGCGCTGACGCAAAATCCATCAGCGACTTTTCACCTTCCGTCAACCGTAACTCGCAATCTCGAGCACGAGTAATTCGATCCTCGATATCGTTCCAATACGGTTTCAACGCTACATCATCAGCAAGTTTCATTAAACTCATCCCCAAAATTTCATTAATTAGAATGCAAATCCACAACAACCCGAATTTACAAAGTTTTCATATTAGATGGTGAAACTTATAATAAATTTCAACCATCGTCTTATCATAAAGACTTCACGCACGTTTATAAGCATTTACCCACACGTTAAACCAAAAATAAATATATCCACAAGTAATTGCATAAAATAGTAAACGAACCCATAGCTCTTTAGAGCACCTCTGAATGACCACTAAAAGTGGCAGAAGCATTACTAATAGTGTAGGTACAAAATAAAAACACCACGGTACACGATAACCGCCCCAAAACGAAATTTGCCCAAACTTCACCGCCAAGTAAATACTCAACACAAAAGAACAATTGATTGGAATTGCAGAAGCCAAAATAAACAAAAGTATTTTTGTCATATTTGGCATAGGAGAGTTATATAATTTCATTTATTTCTCCTATAAAATGTCCTATTAACTACCAATCGCCAATTGCGAACCACTAATCACTAACAACTAAAAACTAAGAAAGCATTTTCCAAACACGATAAAGCTCAGTCACGCCCCAAGCCTGCGCGTCACAACCACGCTGTTCATGTGGATACGAACCATCGACAATTTCAGGCAACTGACCGACACAGCCGTTTTTCAAAAGATATTTTGAAGAAGCCAGAATCGACTTTGCCGTTCTAATTCCCGATTTACCGTAAACCATAAAGTACGCTTCTGACCATGACGGGAACGGCCACGTCCAAGCAGTTCCATTGTGATACGCCGGTTTTCTTCGCGTATCTTCATCACCTTTATAAAAACCCCAATACGGATTGTTCGGATCATTCAACATCTCACCATGTGCGCCGACTATCGGCAGAGCATAGCTGACTTTCTGATTGGCCAGACTGCGGATTGCACCCGGCACAAGCAATTTCTCAGAACTTTTGACCACCTTCTTCGCCACACTCATATCGTCAATCGCACCAAGCGTCACAGCCAAAAGTTGATTACTTCTAAGTGCGTCGTCCGCAATTGCTTGACTCGCAGGCATAAAACCTTTTGTATGCAGACAATCCGATAGGTAATCAAACTTGTCACTTACAAAATATTGCTGAATCGATGATTTCACCTTTTCGGAAAAATCGCGCCACTTCTCAATCTTAGTAATCTCGTAAAGATAAGAAAGTGCCGCAAACCACAACGCCTGAATTTCGATCGGATAACCTTCGCGTGGTGTACCAGCCGGATAGTTTGTATCCATCCATGTAAAATGCGAAGGACTATAAACAAGTCCCGACTTTTCATCCACACGAATACCATTTGGAGTTCCGGCGATATAACCTTCGGCAATCGCAGTCAAAATCTCCGTCATAGTGCGATTACACTTCTCCGGTTTACTCTGTAAAAATGCCAAATCACCGGTTTTTTCCACAAAATCTCTAGTCGCCGTAAACAGCCAGAGCGGTGCATCAGACGTTTCACGATTCGCCGCATCATTGCCGTGAATCATATTCGGCAGCGTGCCGTTTTCCTCAAAACGCGCAAATGCCTGAAGAATTCCAGCAGTATCTTTCAGCAGGCCTTTTCCATGTTTATACTCTTCAACCGATCCGGCAGAAATAATTCCGCGAACACAAATCAACGTATCACGTCCCCAATCCAGAAACCACGGATAGCCTGCAATCACAGTTTTCAAACCGTCACGATTCACAATAAACTGTTCAATCGCCTGCTCCATAATCTTCTCAAAATCGGTTTCAGGTTCATACGCTTTTAATGTTTGGGTGGATTCAGTAGGTTCACAATTTGCTGCAGCAGTAAGACATCGTTCTTCACCGCCTTTGATGGCAAACTCAAAATAACCCGGAGAATAAAGATCTGAAAACTCCTCTAATCCACGCGAAGCTTCAACTTCATGATGCACGCAATAGTTCCATTCGCCTTCAGGATAAAAAGTTGAATGCGGCATTTTCAAAGAAAGCGTTCTATCAATTGCAGGTTTAAAGACAAAACCATCAAGATTTCGAATAATCGATGCCGGCCAATGCGTTTCAGGTCCATACATCGCCTTAGTATCATTATGAAAATTACGATCTTCAATGTCAGGTCGAAGGATTATACGAATCGGTTCAGAATCCTCCAAGAAGATTTCACAATCCTCACAGCTTTTACGACGCATTGTGATGCAAATTCGGTTTTCATCCTCATCCATCTTCATAATCACTTCAATGGATGCGTACCGACCATTTCCCACCGGCACGTTAAAACTCCAGACACCTTCTCCGCCTCTTGCTCGCACAAACCCATCTAGCGAATGCACATCAAACGCATGCGAGTAGCCATGATGATTCACCCAGCCGCGAAGTCGTGTGAACATAATTTGTCGATCCACTGGATAGTCAGGGTTCAAATTTGCTCCGAGAATCGCATTATAACGACTATAAATTTCGGTTCGTTTTATCGGCACATGGCACATTCCACCACGATTATTAGTCGCCAAGAACAGAGGTTTATGTTTCATTATAGAGCGGTGATCAAATTCCGTTGAAATGAAATCATCTCCTTCTGATAAGAACAGTAGTTGTGCTTCATGCCTACTCAAAAGTTCTTCGCTGTAAATGTACATAACTAGACTTTTCAAAGATTGAACTTTCGGTGTTGCCAACGGAGGGAAAAGGATAAAATGAGAGCCATCATTCAATGTCAAACTATCAAGCTGACGGACTATACCATCCTCATCCGCAATTCTGGCACGGAAACGCTCCTTACCCCGAATCAATAGACCGTGTTCCGGCGGAATCATCACCATGCGTTCCAGATCCTGTGGGCTTTCCCATTCCACAATTCTGGAAACTCCATTATCAACTTTTTCACAGAATTTTACCGGATCCTGAAGTATCACATGAACCAACTCATTAATGTAGCCGTCTTCAATCACAATCGAATTCTGACGAGCCACCACATAATCAAGGACAACCCCTCTTGCCCACTGTTCAAGAGAAGGATTAATCTTCACATCCTCAACCGCATCACCTTCCTGCACACAAACCACCTCTCCCGGCGCAAGCGTGCAAACCGCCATGTGTGCTGAAATTGAAATAAAACTGCGATCTTTTGCAGTAAGCAGACACTCACGTTTTCCATTCAAAACAAAACCATTGCAATGAAACTTCACATCCTGAGGATGTTGATGATCCATATTAATCAAAATTATCAGACGATTTTTCCCTTCCTGATCACAACGCGCCAAAGCCAGTGAGTTATCAGAAGACGTTTCCAGAAACTCAATTTGTGCATTTGCAAAAAATGCCGGATGTGTTCGCAGTAGGTGGTTTATTTTACTGATATATTCAACTTGATTTTTTGCAGCACCCCAGTTCAACGCTTTATCCATATGCACATCAATTTTCTCTTTCGCGAACCACTCTACTCCATTGGTAAAGCCAAATGCACCGCTGTTCGAAAGCATCGCACACAGACCAGTTCGCATCATCGCATATTCATCGGAAATCGAAGCTAGACGATTATTATCATGCGTCTCAGCATAATGAAACATCAACCCCTGACCACCGCTGACACGGTTCGCATAATCCATATATCCAGTAATCTGGTGTTTTGAGTAGTTCTGGAAGAGTTCTGAATAGGCCCAGTTCATATTTCCTTTATTCAAAAGTTCTTCGGTAACTTTTGGATCACCACCTAAACCTTCAAGAAGGAAAACCGTATCAGGATACTGCAGACGAACCCGTGCAATGATATAACGCCAAGCCGGAAGCGGAATCATATAACCCGCATCACAACGAAAACCATCGACACCACGTTCACACCAAGTTAAGAAAGAATCTGCCAAGTATTTCCATAAATCAAAGCAGCTGTGATCAAGTTCTGTCAAATCCCCCCAGATCACACCCCAGGCCCCAGGCGAAACAATCTCACCATTCTTATCACGCATAACCCAGTGTGGATGAGTTTCATGAATTTTTGCAGCCCAACCCGTATGGTTAATCGCAATATCAATAAAAACTTTACCTTCTTTCAAATGTACTTCATCCACCAGTTCACAAAACTGCTGAAGAGGCGTCGCACTCTTATCGAATTCGGCAAGTGCAGGGTCAACCGCCGTAAAATCCAACGCCGCATAAGGACTTCCAAAAACTCCCATTCGACCATAAACAGTCGGTGTCGGATTTATCGGAAGCAGATGAAGAATTCTACTTCCCAACTTATCAAAAATAAAATCAATCTCTTTTTTCAAATCGCGAAACGTCCCCGATGGCGGCAACACACTGTAACCATCCTCTGTCAACGCCTTGAGATGTGCGTAATCATCTGATTCAGCTTCCGATTTATGACGTCCGAACTGACGTGGGAATGCACAGTAAATCGTATTACCCGCACAATACTCCCCGGGCTCAACATTGAATTGAATATTAGACCCGTCAACCCAAGTCGGTTCTACAGTGCCCTCAGCAAAAAATAGACACTTCCCTTCAAAATGCCCAACTTCTAAAAGTGCCACATTAATTTCATAAGAAGTTTCGCTGACCGCCTTCATCGGCAAATCGCGCCATGCCTCACCACGACCAGTGATTCCAGTTTCTACGGCATTAATAATCTCCTTTCTAGAGATTTCTGCATTACCCAGATTAGTTCTGAAAAATGCCTTACCCTTCGCCGGATAATCAAAATTCAGTTTAATCTTTGCAACATCGCCACGAAAATAAAGTTTATGCTCACCTGGTGCTGGAAACTGTAACATAATATCACCATTCTTTTTTATCATAATAAATGAAAACTTGCCGAGAAGTCACGCTTTTTCGCTATTGAGACTAAAAATATTGCATCATCTCGTGATAGCAAAGCCGATTTAGATTATTACGCAAAATACAGCTACACATTTTCATAAAACCACCATTCAAAGTTGAAAAATTAACATCAGCGTTCATCTTGAACTCACGTTAAACTTTATGTGGAAAAATGATCATGCCGAATCACAATCACCAACTCTGTATAGACAATGCCCTTAAAAATGCAGCTGAACTCTGTAGGGAGCGCAATGTCCGCTTTACCGAAATCCGTCGTCGCGTTTTAGAGCTGGTCTGGGCAAGCCATCGCTCAATCAAGGCCTATGATATTTTATCCACACTAAGTGAAAAAGGGAAAAAACCTCAACCACCAACAGTTTATCGTGCTCTGGACTTTTTGGTTGAACAAGGCTTTGTCCACAAAGTTGAATCACAAAATGCCTTTGTCGGCTGTATTCACCCCGAACATAGTCACAACTGTCAGCTTCTAATCTGCGAAAAATGTGGTACTGTCGAAGAGCTTTGTAATGAAAATGTGACCACAGAGCTGACAAACGCTGCAAAAACAAAAACTTTCCGCATTAAAAACATCACGCTCGAAATCAAAGGCATCTGCAAGAACTGCCGAAAATAATTCCACTCCACGTTTTCCAGCAATGCCGAGTTCCTGCTCAGCACAAGTAAATCCATCGCTACGAGGTGGAAGTAAGTCCATCGCTACGAGATGGATCGTATTCTAGAAACGCCAAGCTCCTGCTCGGCATCTTTTCTAAAAGACCACTTTTCAGTAACACTGACTTTTTTATCTTATTTTTCTCCTTGCAATCAAAATGTTATATTATAACATTACACTTGTTCATTTTTTTTAACATAGAATAACCACAGGAGACAAAAGTGAAAAAAATACTAGTTCCATTACTAACAGCCGCTGCGCTGAACCTTGCCGTAGCTGACACCGAGTGCAATGACCCACAGTGCGCAACTGATCATAACCATGACCATACTCATCAACATAACCCGTACGGATGCCAAGATGGATGTCGATACGGATACAGTGAGTTTTTCCTTGTCAAAAATGTAAATGAACAAGACTTCGGAGGTCATCTTTGTCTTGAAGTCGTAACAGAAAAAACCTATCGAGCTCCTGAAGCAGAAGAAGAAATCAACAACACTTTTGCTCACGCTCACCTTGATACATATTGGCAGATTACTAAAAACCTACGTTTGGACGGTCGCTTAAACCTTGAAGAAGCGCATGATCACGGACATCACCATGAAGAAGGTGAAGAGGAAGAGCATGGCGGCGGCAACCGTTTCTTTGACGAACACCAGCTTGCAATGGAAGAACTTTACTTAAGCTATAACTGGGATGAGAACTTTCTCTTTTACACCGGTAAATTCAACCCTGAAGTAGGCTTCAACTACCATGCAATGCCGGGTTACCTTGGTTATCAGCAACTTGAAGAATATGCGATCAAAGAAAAAGTAGGTGTCGGTATGAAATACAGACTTGCGACTAATAATCTGGGAACATATATCCTAAACGGTTCCTTCTTCCAAAGTGACCGAAGCTTCCTAAGCGGCAGTCTACTAAATGAACGTGAACACAACAACATTGAAGACGGCGGACCTGCCAACCACAGCGGACTTCGTTCGTATGCTGTCACTCTTAAAAACAAGCCTTACTCCTTCAAGTTAGGTTCAATTCACAACAACTTTAACTGGCAGGTAGGTTATGCGCGTCAAGCTGGAGCCGAAGAGGACTTCACAGCTGAAACACGCACCAGCATCAGTGCTCAACACGTAATTGATTTCACATCAAGCTTGCAGCTGAGAGGAGTTTTTGAAGTCGTAGACATCACAAACTACTACGGAGAAGACGGACACGACCAACAGGTTGCGACAGGTGGCGCAGAGCTGAAATTCAACCGCTGGGAAATTGGTGGGTCATATACTCACATTGACAACTCTGCAGAAGAGGCTGAAGAAGGAGCCAATGCATGGAGTTACCAAGGTTCAATTGGTTATTACCTAACCACAAACCTTTGCCTGCAACTAGGTATGAAAAAGACTACCGAGCATGAAGAGTCAAAAGAAAGTGCCGGAATCGCACTGCTTTATGCGGTAGACTTCTAGAAAGTTTCTTAAATAATTCAAAAGCCTCCGCCAAAAACGGGGGCTTTTTTATCCCCCTCCTCCACAATCAACATTCCACAATCCACAGATAAGCGAACGAAGTGAGACTTCGATCAT
>DDLT01000191.1 GCA_002340265.1 Lentisphaeria bacterium UBA2565
TTCGTTATGTTGAGGAACAGCCTGAGCTTCCTGCTTTGTTGAAGCTGGTGACAAAGCGATCTATGGTGGTTGGGGATCGTCGGAAGAAAGCCACGAGAAAAAAGTTCACTGATAAAAACTATTGCTGGGCTTGTGGCCACTGCTTTTTTGAACGACAAAAAAAAAAAATCGACGATTAGAGCTCAATTAATTCAAGGAGTTTGTAGAAAACCAAGACTGCAAAGACAAATGTCGAAGAGAATACGTTCTGTTTCCGAGTTAGAACGTCGTTCAGGTAGTAGTTTCGAAATTTCAGAACTTGACATGTATAGCCATGATTCATTGAAAAGGTCGTTATCAATTTATCTTTAGCTTTGGAAATTTTATATAAAGATATTTATAACAAAGATAAGAACATTGTTACTGACGATGACAGAAATTTCTGTCCAAACACGACAAATATATTTTTTAATAGTTTCATGTCGTAATAAACGTAGACGAATTACAACTGGAAAAAGGATATCGAACGGAAAAAAACTTCGGAGAGGTAACATTTTGATATGCAGCGATGATAACGCGTTGTAGAAACCTTAACTCAACGTCATTAACGTCGATAATTTTACTGGAAAATAAATCATAACACGTATGAAATAAATCATCTATGTGGTCAAAAATTTAAACACATGTAAGACTCCCCCGCCCCGTTTTCCTTGAAGAAAAAAAAAGATAGAAATACAGTAACTGCGTCCTGTAGTTTAGAATTTGCGGAACATTCGAATCGGTCTGAGGGTCCTTAATTGTTTAAACAAAACAATTTCTTTTATTTTTGAGGCTCGGCTAAAACTGAGAGCATTCCACACTGATTACGTGCCGAACGGAGGACGGTTTCCACGAAATCGCTTCGATTGTTCGTAGCAATTATTCACGAAATTGGCATTTCGATGGAGTCTTATAGAATTACTTTGGCGCCTTTTCAATTAGTTAGTGCAGCTTACTGTTACAGTTCTTCTTGCTCGCAAAAGCAGCTCTCGATAAAACTTTCCCTATGGAAAATATACTGGAACTTTATTTCAGACGTTTACAAAGGTCAGTGGCTTTTTAGAAGATCAAAATACCTTTATATTCCTGATACCAAACTAATCTCAGTCTCACTCTAAAGACCTTTACTCTTTTCTAAAACGAAACATATTTTCAAACCGAAGCATGCTGAGAGCTCCCATAATGGACGATATTCTCGTTCATGTGGTTGGACTGAATGAGTTCTTACTGGCACATAAGTTCTTTGCCGCATTGAATAAAACAATGTGACATCACATGAATCGTGCATGTTATTCATATATAAACCCTGATATGAAAGTTTCTGATTTTGTTTGCTCTTGAACGAAACGAACTTTAACAGGAACACGCGAAAGCTTACGTGAAGTAACAAATTCCCTTTTTAATTACTCTCTCTGAAACAAGCTGCTCACAAGGAAGTGCATATTCCTCAGCGATGAATGTAAATGGCTGAATATTATTTGCACTTAACAACGTTCACTTTCACTTACCCTACGTTGGTTAAACAACAGAAAACATATATACAGTATGCATGGTTATAATTGATTAGTTACAAACAGCCCTTAAGCACGTTGATATCAGACTAAAACTATATTTCACTAGCAAACCTCACTTTGAAAATGCAAATCGTAAATTTTGTCATTACCAAATGCTCAAAGCAACAAATTAATAATGAAAAGATTGCCGACGTGAAAACAAAACAAAAACGTGCTAGGCTTGAGGGTAACTAATAGCAAATTAACGCACCGTCCCAATAATAACTTATAGCTTAGTAGCTTTGACATTACGCAACTCTTACATGTACGAGTTACACAATTAGTACACGTGCCCATACAGCATACTTCACTAACAGCGTTGCCAAACGAAGCTTGAGAATGAATTTCGAGAACAGAACGTAATCATGCACAAGACCCATCGGAATGGCTCCATATTTTAGACTCCGCCGCTGTTTTGCTACTATTCATAACGAGCAACGGATAATTACAATATATATTAAGGAAAACGAGTGGTACAAATGTGGCGATGCCCTATAAACAATACATTAACGTTTATTTCATCCCGAATTTAAGGTGGCAATAATGCTAACACCTTAGAGAAAAAAATAAGCAAAGACGATAAAAACAAACGTATACTTATAGCTGGGCAAGAAAAAAATGAATCGAGTAACTCTGGCTCTTATGAAAAACAATATATGGTTGCTTTCACTCTAAACATAAATTTATATTTGCTAACGTTCACTAAAGTAGTTTTTGTTTACAAGTTCGAGAGAATGAGCGCGGAGCGGGCGGGATTCAACCTCTCAAAAGAATTTCACAGACCGTCTAATTTCTCTCTCCGACCATCCAATCCTGGCGTTCTCGCTTGTTCAAATCCCCCGCAGTTAATATTTTGCTTGCAATCTCGGCTAACTTATAAGAGAAAGTAGACGGTCTGAGGTCGGGCTATCATCGAGGTGTTGTTCCGTTTTACATCAGAGAATAATAACGGTTGCTGTAGCAAAACACCAGCCTACGACCTTATGTCTTCAAGTTCATCCCATTGACCTCAATTTCCTTTTCGATTTCTTTACAGACCGCCTTCCTGCGCTTGCCTAACTTAACCGCTTGAAAATAATTGAAACGCTCCTCATTGCACTCCGACCGTTCGGCCAAATGTAGGGGACGTGGTGCGTTTGTAGCGAAGGGATCGTGTTCGACGGACTCGTCGTGCTCGTAACGGAAAACCACTGGCACTTTAATGGAAGAGGACAATATCTCTGGAGCCGAGGTGAATTTTTTCTCAGTAAACTGCTGCCAGTCAATGTCGTGCTCTTTGGAGTTGCTACTTTCTCTCTCGGTTTTGTGAACTGGTCGAAGACGATCACAGTCAGGCTCATATCTTGCTGATTCTTGAGTCAAAACCACAGCCAAGTACGTATCCCAGCCAACGGGGTATTTTGGTTTTAAATTTCGCTGAAGACTACTTGTTGCTGGCTTAAACGATATGTCATGCGGCCACTGTTACTACTCATCGTGCTTGATCTGTTGTCTACAAGTAGTTAGTAGGACCAGATAATAAACCCAACCGAGTCAAGTGACGCACCGATCATCTCAGTAATACTTTCATGTACACAAAATAAAGTTTCTTCTTCTTCTTCTTCTTCTTCTTCTTTTTCTTCTTCTTCTTCTTCTTCTTATGCAATGATTACACGTGCCCACTGCCCGTGCCCATACTGCATACTTTATACCAAGAGCGCTGCTGACCCACGATCTCGGTCGGGACAAACTTAACTACCACTCTGCCGAACAAATGATGAATTCGGCGGCCTGTGACCAAAACGTGTCATTTTTCCACCATATGTTTAGAAATTTTGTTTGAATTAACCAATATTGTAGCTATAATACTGGGTTGTTATATTATTGGGAAATTTTAAGACATTTATATGGTGGAAAAATGAAACATTTTCATGTACGTATTACGTAATGATTACAGGTGCCCACACTGCATACTTTATACTAAGAGCACTGCAATCTCGGTCGGAAGAAAAACGATCTAAACAACCCCTTCCCCATATCAATGATGAATATATAACCAAAATCTCCCATTTTCCCACCATCTGTGTTTTTAAATTTCATTTAAATTAACCAATATTGTAGGTATAATATTAAATTGTTTTGTTATTGGTCAATTCAAATGAAATTTTACGGCATTTATACAGTGGGAAAATGACACATGTTGATTTTTGGGTGCCGAATTCGGGAACAAGACAAGAACTAAACTATCCCACCATGACCGAGATTGTAGGTTAGCAGCGCTGTCAATAAGAAGTATGCAGTATGGGCACGTGCACGTGCCCATTGCGTAACTCGCACGTGTAGGAGTTACGTTGTGTCAAAGTTACCATTCAAGTTATTATTGAGGCGATCGGTGCGTCAATTTGCTCATTTGCGCTTACAATCTTTTGGTCCTACTAACTAAGTGAAGACAACACATCAGGCACGCATGTTCTGTTTATTTGTTTGTTTGTTTGTTTGTCTTAGAGCAAATTATCTCCCATGTTTTCATATATGTTACTAATGTAGCAACCTTCTTTTCCTAACATGATCAAACCAAACCCCATTCAGTCCACCAAAGCAGGCCATTTTACAGTTCTGTGAATTGTAACAGAGCCTCTGTATGAAAGCGAGGTTTGGGTTTATATGGTGATGATAGAGATAACATTAAAATTAGTTAGTATGATAACAGAATAATTTAGACTTGAGAAGTAGCAAGGTTTGTATCATAACAAAGTCAACTCCAGCATTTGACAAGGAAAGGGAAGTACACAAAATGCGCTATTTTGCGACTATTGTGTTTCTGGGTCGTGTAAGACTACACGATCTATCCTTGTTTTATTTCCCTGGCATCGTTCTCAACCATGCATTGGTTTTTACCTTCAAATTGGTTACATTGTAGATCTTACAGATGTTGTTTGTGTCATTGGGGTAATCAAGGTGAAGTGCATGGGTTCTGTCCGAGCGGGTGAACGAATTTATGCTACTGTCGACCTAAACAATCCCGGCACAGCCATTCCAGAATCCCACCTGCCACCCAGTGTAGTCCTTGGCAAAACCAGCATACTGTTAGGTATATCAATGAAGGAAAAGAAGGCATCTAAGCTGGATGATGTCAATTTGGTTCAGTGTTTTGTGTGTCTAGTGATCGGAGTTAAGGTTAAAGAAATCCCAGCGGAAATAGAAAACATGTACAAACACGTTGAGATGATGTACATCTAACTGTGAAACATTGAAAACGGAGCTACAATGCTTTCGCAGACTGATTCAAGGGAACACACGTATGTTAATGAGACTGTACTCTCGAGTTTTCCGAGTTGAAATGTGATTATTAGAGTTATTTGCATATTCTTTGCTGTTACGAATTTAGCTGACTTTTCCTACGCTATAGCTACTTTCGGAGGGTTGCTACGTTTGGGTAGTATCATACATGTGCTTATTGTATTTGCGCCGATCCATCCAAATAAAGTACAATAAAAATTTGTATAAAACTTCAAAGAAGGACTTGGTCTTTGTTTTATAGTGAAACAGTTGGGCTGCGTAGATATCCAAATCATTTAACTTCTTATTCACGCGGGGACTCCAAAGATACATCCTAGCCAAAACCCTGCGGAGGCAACAGCTAAGTTTTATAAAGTGTAGGTGACAAAGCTTGCCAGCCCTTCTTCCTGATTGATTGACTGACTGTATGACGGACTGATTGACTGATTGATTGACTGATTGATTGACTGATTGATTGATTGATTGATTGATTGATTATTTTACATTTGGTTTTTCATTTGACAACAGGCTTCTTCACCATCACATACAGGAACGCTGCATGTAATGGGATTACTATACCTTGGTTTTATAGAACGAAGATATCGGCAAGACATCGGCACGGGTCGACATTTTTATCTAACCACCGCCCATCAACA
>DDLT01000343.1 GCA_002340265.1 Lentisphaeria bacterium UBA2565
TCTGAATTTAGCACGCCTTCAAAATTAATTTGTGACGGACTTTCATATTTAGAGACAGTAATGAATTCTACGAACTGTTCAGAATTATTTGCTTTCAAATGCAAATGTAGCTTCGCCTATTCGGGTGTCTTTGAAAAGCTGTTTTTAGAAACAATCCCTAACTTAATAAAAAGCTTAATTGGGGAAGATGACGCTAGTCAGAAGCTTGCACATAGATTTTATGCTAGCTCAGAAGGCATGATGGAGTGTTCAGGTAAAATGGGGGCAAAAAAAGCATTTATGAACTCGTTTGTAATTGTCATGCATTTACCAGACTCTATTTCTAGTGATGAGGTACGTGAGGCGATTATGGATGCAGTAAAAGCAGCAAGCTATACTGAGTATGATTCGTGTTACGAAGATGTTTTAGAATCTACCCAGAAGACTGATGCTAATTACGTCTGTTCTTTTAACGAATTGTATTGTATGGATTTGCTTAACCTCACTCAAATCGTTTTTGAGGATTTGCTTTCAAGTGATGATCTTGAATTATGCTGGGGCGCAACTGGTTTGATTCAGGACGAAGCTAGCCAAGAAATTGATATTTATAAAATCTAAATGAGTTAACTTCCCTGGAGTGATTCTCCAAGGAAGTATACTGCTGCTTCTGTGAAAGTAACTCAGACACTAGCCTACACACCTATAGGCACTTTTAGAGTTATCGTTTCTACTCACCTAACATAATCGTTGAAGTTGGTTAGTTGTCATAACAAATAAACAAATTAAAAAAACAGATTAACAGATTAAAAAATGAAGAAAAGATTAGAGAATTATAAAAGCCAATAAAAAGATCAACGAACAACAATTACAGAACGACTTAACACCGCTACACAGAGCATTACCGCCTTATCACTACCACCACTCAACGCATCGTCAGTTCCCGAAGACTGACAGAGCGTTATTCCTTTTACTTAATAGCCGATTCTTTTTAACCAATTCACATCATCTTTATAGATGTGAAGTGTTAATTCAAAACAAAGGAGTTGAAATGAATACTATCACTACTAAGTACCAAGGTTTGCCTATCAACAGCGGTAAGGATGGCACGCTAACATGTCGTGAAAACGTCCTTTACCGCATTAAAGAGAGAATGGATTACATGACTTCAAGGCATAGTAAGGTGTTCTTTGTGAGGTTCGATGTAACCCTACCTAAAAACGTCAACGTCACTGATCCAGAGGTATGCTTTAGAAGCTGTTTTGCTAACTTCATTAAAAACCGTAAACGGAAATACGGAACTGTTCACTACGTTTGGGTGAAAGAAATCGGTGGAATCAACAAGGCTCTTCACTGGCACGTTATCTTGTTGTTCAACGGTAGTAAAACTCAAAACATACATGGGCACTTTAGTAAACTTGAAGAACTATGGTGCAACGCCTTGGGAGTAACATCAAAAGGATTGATTGATCGCTGTGACAGAGCTCATCCTAATGGTTTAAATAATGGCATCATGATAATACGTAATCGTGAAGACTTTCAGTCGCTTTATGAATACTGCTTCCATTGGGCTAGTTATCTGGCTAAGACCAACTCTAAAGAAACGCTGCAAGGAAGGTGTTTCGGCTGCTCAGAACTTATTAAAAAAGGACTTTAATCATGGAACAATTTACACCTAGCTTAGAGCAACAACGTGCTATAGATGCGATATTGGACTTTAATCAACGTTACCTCTATATCTTCGGAGGAGCTGGAGTTGGTAAAAGTTATGTCATTGAATCTGTAAAGCATCATATAGCAGAAGCTGATAACTTGAACGTAGCTTTCCTAGCACCGACTGGGAAAGCTGCTACTAACATCAACGGTGATACTATACACAGCTTTTTTGGCTTACCTGCTACAGTACTCATTCCTAGCGGTCTACCAGCAGTAACTGGCAAGCTTGAAGAACTTTTAAATAAAGTTGACATGATCGTTATCGATGAGATTTCTATGGTAAGAGCGGATACGTTCACTGCGATAGATAGACGTCTACGTGAAGCAACTTCTAACCTTAATACTCCTTTTGGAGGTAAGAAGATTGTACTATTAGGTGATCACCTTCAACTTCCACCAGTAGTCACAGAAGAGGATAAGCATATCTTATATCGCTATTTTCAAGGGTTTGATATTTTTGCAACTGATGCTTGGCTTTTAAGTGGTTTTCGAAGGGTTGAGCTTTCAGAAGTCCAATGACAAAAAGATCAACTTAGCATCTCAGTCTTAAATGCTATCAGGGAAGGGGATTTACATAGACCTCAGTTTAGGTTGGATGTGAATGGCCCTTTACTCAATGCTATTCAAGCGTTAAACCGTATCGTTACATTTACTGATAAGAAACCAGATGGTGTAACAGCTTTATGCTCCACTAGGTGGATGAGTAAGCAGATAAATTGGGAATGTGAAAACAGTTCTACTAACAGACAGTTCTCATTTGCGGCTACTAAATTTGGGAAAGTTAATTATGATGATTTTCAAGCTCCTGCATGTTTGTCTCTACGGATTGGAAGTCCAGTTATTTTACTGAATAATCAAAGGGCTTGTGGTGGATTAGGATACAGTAACGGAGATTTTGCTAAAGTTATCGATATAGATGAGGATAGTGCAACGGTTACTGTAGAGCTTGAAGGGAATCGAGGTACAGAGGTTATACAGAAACATACTTGGATTAAAAGTCAGTATGTGATGGAAGAAGATCCTGTCACTGGTCAAGAAAAGCTTAGGCTTGAGCAAGTTGGGTGGTATAAACAACTTCCTTTAATGCTGGCTCATGCGATAACGATTCACAAGAGTCAGGGTATGACGTTGTCAAAAGCTCATATCGACTTTGCTAATGGCGCGTTTGCGCCGGGCCAGGGATACGTGGCTTTATCACGAGTGAAAAGCTTAAGGAATATCACTACAAGTAGACCATTTACAGCTGATGATTTTATAACTTGCCCAGTAACCCTTAAACGGTATGCAAGTTATCAGTATCCGACTGACTAAGAGAACGAGAGTAGTGGCTTATGATGAGCCACCGCTCTCTACTTTTTTTCTTTTTAGAACTGCTCTTTTAAGGCGTCTGTGTGAATATACAGGGATGCTTAAAAGTGGCCTATTTTAACCATAAAAAAGAACCTATACGTTATTCTAGAATAATGTTTTTGGTTAATTTTTTGTTTTTAGAGATTGTTCCCATTTGATGATAACGCTGTCAAACTATCATTTTGCATCAGGATCATTTTTACAGAGGCTTAGGCATACCCTCTTCACGTATACTTAGGTTTTTGATACGATGACCTAGTTCAATGAATGCGTCATAAAATGCACGGTCTAGCTCGTACATCATTTTGTTATATTTTTGATGTTCGGCATCTAGTTCAAGATCATCATAATCCATTTCTAAGGATTTTAATGTTCGTCGATACACAAATACTAGAGGAAATGCTTTATTAGCCATCCAGTCTTTGAAATGTTGGAAGTGAAACTTTTGTTCAAAGTCTATACCGAATTCAACTGCCCACTTACAGAACATCTCGTCTGGGATAATGCGTGTTGTATTAATAATTTCAAACATCTCTTCCTCAAACTCGTTCCACGCGTCAACACTGGTATCGGTTGGTGCTTTAAACTGATCTAATTTCCATTTAAGGAATTCTTCTTTAGCTACTTTATTATCAGAAGAACATCCACATACTAGTATAGCTAGCAAAGAAAATAGTAAGCATAGTTTGTTTTTAGATTTCATGATAGTACCCATATTATTTAGTTTCTTATTTTGAGGTAATCTTTCCCGCACCATTTTTAAATGTTTCTCTACCAGCGAGCTTTTCACTGTCTTTCCACTTTTTGATTGCTATAAACTGAGAAATTACTAGTGGGGCTAACAAAAGCATTCCAGCTCTAGTATTGTTATCTTTCGTAGTTGCAGCGGAAACTAGCATGATGAAAAGTGCAATTCCTGATGCAACCCAATAAGAAGTTTTGTATTTGAATAAATTTGGTTGCATAATGAAGAAAAAACTAAGAAATCCATTATTCTTGTTGCTTCGTGAAATTTGTTTTCCCCCTAACATCTCTCCACAATGTTTGCACTTCTTGGCAATATACTTGATCTCTTCCCCACAAGCAGGACAGGCTTTGAATTCTGGTTGTGGTGTAATCTCTATAGTATTCTCTAAAAACTCTCCACAATGCTTACATTTTTTAGCAATTGCTTTGATTTCTTCGCCACACATTGGACAATCTACTGTTGTTGCTTCTGTTGTCATATTAGCCTCACTGGTTTATTATAAAATAAATTTGATTTTAGATGAATTTAAACTGAATTTATAGGATGGATAAAACCCCAAGAACCAATCCAGTGATTGCCATTGCTTTTCCATCTCGCTTCTGTGCAAGTGAAAGAGTCCCAAAAATCAGATTGATTATAAAAAATAGTACTATGCCAGCTGCTTCCTCATCTGAAAGCCTATTTCCTGAGCCAATGGCTGCTAATAATCCAAGAATACCGAAAGCTAGAGAGGTGATGGCAAATCCAATCATACCACCTTGCTGCTTATCCATGGATTCTGCAAGATTTTTATTTTGTGAACCACTTATAGGGAAGAGTTCACCACAGTGTTTACATTTGGATGCAACTGATTTTATTTCTTCCGCACAGAATGGACATTGTTTAGTAGTTGTAGAAGTGATTGGTTTTTCTTGTGTAATCAACTCGCCACAATGCTTACATTTTTTTGCGATCGCTTTAATTTCTTCCCCACACATTGGGCAGTCGATTGTTGTTGCTTCTGTTGTCATGATGACTCCTGTTTTTTTGTATTAAGTCACCCAATCAAGACATAAAAAAAGGGCAACATTCTCAATATTGCCACCTAGAGGTACCGCCAAGCACCTGAATAGACCAACAAGAAGAATGTGCCCAAGGCACACCCCTTCTATGTTGTTCGTCTATTCTAAGTAAATTGGCGGTTTTCTAGATGGGAACGAACACTCGTAAGAGTTATAAATTGTAATCGACCTTATCGGTCGTGAAAGTTATTAAATCAAAAGTTGTTACTGAATCAGATAAATGAAATCCTCGGTTAATTTATAAAATAGAATATGCTAAGAAAATAAGCCGATTTAGAAAAATGTCTCACCCAAAAAGCAAAATTCCTCAAATTCGTTGAAATGACGCAAAATCAAAATCCGTCACAGATTCCCATTTTGAAAGATAACAATGCGAAATGGAAATGACATCGTGTAAACAAATGTTTACAAAATCGACAATTTGTAAACATTTGTTTACATCATGCCGAAATTTCAGATGGACGATTTTTGTTGATATTTTGGGGTTATGAAAAATTTTGAGGGGAGAATTTTTAAATGATAATTATGAACTTGATTTACAAAATCAACGCTGTAAGATGAAGCTCATTTTGTTTATTGGTATTAGTTTGCAGTTTTATAATCAACACGTTGGAGATGTAAATGAAGAAGTTTGTAATGGTATTTGTAGTCGTCTTATTGACGGTTACAGGTTTCAGTGATGATGCGCTGAAGGGGTTGTATAAGTTTGAAACGGGTAGCGGTGGTGTCGCTTTGGATTCATCATCTTCACAAAGTCATGCGACTTTGGTTAATTCTCCGCAATGGACTACTGATGGTGAATTTAAAGCACTGGCATTTGATAAGGGTAATCTGACTTACCTTGACTGTGGTGCTGACTCAGGACTGTCGGGATTAACAGATTTTACAGTCTCAGCATGGGTTAAAACGACGTCTTCTTCTAAAGGTAATATTTTATTCCAGCGATCACCGGTTACCGAAGATATTCCAGATGGAACTACCGGCAGTTATGCCTTTCTTTTGACGGGTAAAGGTCAAGTTACTTTATCGGTACAGTCCAATAAAAATAAAATAATCACCTCCACGGGTAAAGTTCGTGATGGTCAGTGGCACCATGTGCTTGCTTTACGTCAAGGCGAGATTGCAAAGCTTTATATTGATGGTGTATTTGATTCAGAAAAAGATGGTCGTGATATCGCGCTTAATCCTACACTCCCGGTAATTATAGGCGCACAAATTATTGAAGGTGGAAGTCGTTATCATTTTGACGGACTTCTTGATGATATAACTATTCGTTCTGAAGCACTCTCAGAAGAAGAGATTGCATTTCTTGCAGCAAATCATGGAGAGTCTATTAATTCTGATGCGGACGGTGACGGTTTGACCAATCGTGAAGAGTTGGCTCTTGGTCTTGATCCACTCAAAAAAGATTCGGATAATGATAATTTGAACGATGGTGATGAAATTGCCCTTGGTACAGATCCTAAGAAGCTTGACACGGATGAAGATGGCGTTTTAGATGGAGATGAGACTTCAGATAGAACCGACCCTCTTGTTCATAACAATATTTCTATCCGAGGCTGGATGGCTACACCAATCGGTGATGTCAGTGAAGAGTCAACAATTAACTATTATGATGCTGACCAAAGTTTTGTGTTCCACACCGCTTCTTTAACTGATAAACAATCTGAAAGTCTGGCTTTTGCTTACAAAACTATAACAGGTGATTTTGTTGCGACTGCTAAAGTAAATGTTCATGGTGGTGAGAAGAACAATAGCAAAGCGGCTTTTACTGTAAGAAACAACCTTGAAAGAGTTACCCCTTATGTTTCTGCCGCGATTACTAACACAAACGGCAGTGTAGTTAACTTTCGTAAAAAAGGTAATGCAAACATTAAAGGTATTGATAGTGAAATTGGAAAGGCACCGTATTGGGTTAGAATAGTGCGCAAAGGAAGTGTAGTTGACTCTTACATTTCTCCAGATGGTATCTATTGGTCAAGGCTTTATACTGCTACAGGAATGATGCTTACTAATGAAGTTAAAGTTGGGCTTTCAGTAAACTCTAACAGTCTTGAAAAAACTTCTAATGTGACTTTTACGGATGTTGTAATTGAGGATTTGACAGATTTTGATAACGATGGTTTGTATGATATTGAAGAGCTGATGATCAGTTCGAATGAGGCATTAGCGGATACGGATATTGATGACCTTTATGATAAGCAGGAGGTTGACGAAGTGACCAGTCCGATTGTAGCTCCTACTGAAGTTGATGGCAAAATCTACCATAAGCAGGGTCTGGTTACACGTTACTATCCTGAGAAACTCCTTGAACTTAAAGATATTGAGCGTCGTAAAGTTTATAAGGCTTTTATCACAGATAGTGCATCGCTTGGATTAGGATGGCATAAAATTGCTGATATCGGCGGGCGTAGTGTGGCTGCGGTGCGAATGTGTGCAATGATTAATATTCCAAGCGATGGAGAGTACACCTTTTATACAGCTAGTGATAATGGTTCCATGCTTTATATTAATGATAAGGTCGTTGTTAATAATGACGGAATCCATCATATGCGACAGGAGCAGGGGACGGTAACGCTTTCTGCTGGTCTGCATAAGTTTGAATTGCAGTATTTTCAGAGATCTGGTAAAGCGCGCCTGTGGACTTATTGGCAAAGTTCTCAATTTGCAAAACAGCCAATCCCGGACGCTGTTTTTGTATACTCTGATGAAGACTATCAGCAGGCACTTTCTGAAGTGGATAGCGATGCGGATGGTTTGAGTGATATGTATGAAGAGGCCAATGGTACAGATCCGAACAATAAAGACACTGATGGAGACGGGTTGACTGATAAAGAAGAAGACGACTATGGTACTGATCCTACAAAAACTGACTCAGATGGTGATGGTATCAGTGATTGGGCGGAGATAAAAGAGTTCTACACAAATCCGCTTAATGCAGAATTTGACGGCACATATACAGATGTAGTTTTACTTTACGGTGATGCTTTTGACTCTTCAGTAGGTGATTGGGACAAAACCATTTCAAAATCGGCTAAATCTCAGCAGAGACGTGGTTCACTTGACTACAAATTTAACCTAGATAGTGCTGATATTTACCGTGTACTTGTGGAATTCAGTGGAGAAGGATCAATTGACGACTATGCAACAGGAGTGGCTGTAGAGGTTGATGGACTGTTTATTGCTGAAAAAGGTGTAGAATTTTCAAAAGAGAATACAACAAGCCAATTTTATGTAATGCCATACCTACAGCCGGGCGAACATACACTTCGCGTTGCATGGAAAAATGCGCTGGGTGGTAGAGTGGCATCCATTAAGCGAGTCTATATTCAAACTATTAATGGCCCTGACGCGAATGAAAATGGTGTAAAAGATTGGGTTGAAGTGACTAGAGAAAAATCTACTTCTGTAACCACAGCGCCAGAGGCCTCCTATGTGTCACCTATTTATCTTGAAGGAAAGGCGCGTTATGTTGATGCAATGAGTATTGATGGTAACTCACTAAACTCAGATTCGAACAGAGGAGTTAACGAAGAGTGGTTTGCTTATGTTGATCTTGTACGTCAAGGTGCAAACGACATAAATCTATCTTTCCAAAATGGTTTGATTGAACGAACTGTTTCGACCCAATGGACTCCATTAAACCTCATCAATAATGAGGCATCACAGATTACAGTGCGTAAAGGCACTACAATTTTACTTACAGCGGCACTAGTAGACGCTCAAAACACATCCGATATCTATGTTACAGTGAATGATGTTAGCTATGATTTGGAATTCATCCCAGGAAAGGCTGTTGGTCAATCTGATACACGAGTTATTGATGAAAATATAACTGTGACAGGTGATCAAATGACATACAAATTTCCAGAACCTGGTGTTTATACCATAAGTGCTGTTTATGATCCTCGTGGGAACGGTAAGGGTAAAGAAGCGATTGCAGGACAAAGCGTTACTATCAATGTGGTTGATGTGGCAGAGCCTAGTATTGTTCCGGCGTTCCTTCCTGAACGACGTCGTGTCTGGAGTTATACTGGACTTCCTGAGAATGCTATTGTGGAAGTGGAAGAAACTGTCTGGTTCGAGAGAGAGGGGGAAGAGTTGTCAATTACCATGACTGATGCGATTACCCCTCACTATGCAACAGTTCGCCTTGAAGAAAATGGACCAATCTTTGCCACTGTAAAACTACAGCCTGTTAGGTTCTATGGAGTAGGACAGACTTCCATGTTGTCAACACCTCTTGATGATGGCACTTCTTTGGTAGAAGTCTTCTTTGTTGCTGATCCTCTGATGGATAATGTGACTTACGAAGTTGATATCTATATTCCAGGTGTGACCTTTGATGACGGTAAACGTGGCAGTCGCATCTTAACGAAGGGCGACTTTAATGAGATAGGAGAAACAAGTGTGAAGTTTATCAAAACTCCACGAGCTGTAAAAACAGCAACTTGTCATCATCTTCATGTCCATCAGAATGGAGAATACGTGGGGCGTGAATACTAATGAAACAGAGCAGGGTTTGTACTGCTGTCGCAGTTTTACTTGTGGCGCTCATAATTGTTGCTGCAGTTGCCTTTGTAAAGAGGCAGATTGAAGTTGATTATTCTATTAATGGTTTAGTAAATGCGGGTTCAGAAAAAGTAAAGCCCATCCGTGTCAAACGACCAAGCCCACGACGGTTGTCAATCGACAATGTGGATCGTGTAAGTTCGAAAATCAAACATCTGCAAAAAAGTGATTCTGTAATCTCTCTCGATGAAATTTATGCGTTAGGCGAAAATTTGAGTTATGAAGATCGTTTGGCGCTTTATGAATGGGTAAGAATATCTGAAACTGATGAAGAGACACTTTATCTTAAAGATGAGGTTTTCAATCAACTTGAGCGTCAGGAGGCTTTCCCTGAGGAATATGCTGAACAGCTCTCTGATATGGCACTAGACCAAAGTCTGGACTCTGATTTACGTGGTTACGTGCTACAGCACTTACGCTTAAACTATGGGGAATTTACCGACTTTCAAAAGGCATTTGTTCTAGATACATTCTACGACACTCTGAAAGAGTCAGAGAATGATGCAGGTGGAACTGCTCTGATTAATCTAACTGAAATGATCAAAAAAGGGTATCAGGTTGATTCTGATTCAGTCAGAGAAGCCGCTTATACACAGGCTTTTGAGCAAACAGAATCGGTTGGCAATCAGGTGACAGCACTCCAATGTTGTGTAGAATTGGGAATTACAGATATCAGTAAACAATTAAAGGCAGTTATCGAAAATAAAGAAAGTCCGGTAGGTTTAAAACTTTCGGCAGTGGCTGCTCTCGCTTCTAGAGCGGGGCATGATGAAAAAAAATATTTGACAATGTTGTCCACCAAAGATGGCGGGTTATATAAAAAAGCAATTGAGAACAATTTAAAATAGTGTATACAGAAAATACAGGAGAATCGGCAGTATGAGGTACATCAAAAGCAATATGCGAAAGTTAATAATTTCAATACTGGCAGCGGTAAGCCTGCTGGCGGTAATAGATTACCCACCAGCGTGGGCACAGCAGGCTAAACCAAATGTAAAAGTTTGTAAGGAATGTGGAGAGCAACCATGCGAAAAGGAACAAGCACCATGTGGAAAAACAGGACATCATAAATGTGATGGTGATGATCACGATATATGTAACTTCGATACTGTCAATGGGCCGTGTCCTTTAAGAAATTGTACAACTCATGCACACTCTAAAATAAAGTGTCAAAGATGTGGTGGAGAATCATCATATAGTCACACAACCTTGCAGTGCCCTAAAGGAAACCAGAACTGTTCTTGCGGTATTACAAAATGCCCATTAGATTCAAGTAAAACATGTGACAGGTGCAAAGGGGGATGTGGTGGTACGGGAGATTGTGACCCTTGCTCTCTAGGAAATGGCTGCACTAAGCTTGAATGTCAAAGCTGCTCCCATTGTCAATACTGCGATATGCCTGGACAAAACCATGGTATATGTGGAACTGACAGGTGTAATGAACGAGACTGCCCCGGGCATACTCATACACTTTGCTCTGGAGGGTGTGGAAAGGCTAATGACTGTCCTCCAAAATGCCCGGACGGTTGCTCAAGGCTGGAATGTGAAGCTGGAGCTACGCATGTCAAGCAGGATTGTGGACGACATAATGAATGTGAGACTTGTGATTGTGACCCTGATGATGGAGGAGGGGGCGATGATGATAATCATGTCCATAATTATAAATATGTTGAGGGAAGTGAGAAAATTACTAAACACGGAACAATTGACAGTTGGACTTTACCTAATTCTAATTTCCCGGTTTATGCAGCGGTTAACAAGCAGTGTGTTATGCCTAATGGGTCTATAACGACAGTAACTAGTGATGGTGAATATACGTATCAACGTGAATGTGAGTGTGGTGCTACTAAAACAATGACAAAGCCCCTTCGTTATTCTAGTGGGATACTCACAGTAACCAACTATTCTTCTCCATATACGTTTGGAATCGGAGATGCTGGTAAGAAAATATTGAATATAAACATAGAGGTGGAGGCATCTCCAAATCAGCCTATTGATGTAATTACAACTCAAACAACAGCGGAGCTTTATGTTTTCGAAACATCGCTTAGAGTTGATACAACAGCTGATGGGCAAATAACGGAAAGCGATGAAAAGGATGAGGATGACTTGCAGAAAACACGCGCATCCTTTGTTTTAAACTTAGGAGACAAAAATCATAATGGGATTCCTGACTATGCTGATTTAGCTCCAATGAAAACGGAAGCATTTGAGGAAATGCACCTGCTTGTTCCTGGTTTTCCTTTAAATGAATATGATGTAGATGTTGCATTTGTGTATGATGGAGCAAATTTAGTTACTCCTCCAACCACCGGAGTTTATCCATCACCTCAAGGTTCTATGCGCCTTTGGAAAAAAAGCTCCATGGTACAGCGTGCTGATACAGATTACATCAAGCCCTCTTCCAGTCTGGCAGGAGGTACATTTACCTATTATCCAGTGACAGGCTTTGAATCAAAAGGGGGAACTCCTGGTCACTACAAGTTATATATAGAGGGGTTAACTGGTTATAACTCCAAGAAAGTAGACTTATATGTACGAATTACTGATAAAAGTGATGGAAAAGTGATTCCCGACTGGCGCTTAGCATTAATCAATCCTTGTGATTCTGTTGAAGCTCATGCAATCGATATGTTTATTAAACCCGGCTTTATTCATAGCAATTATACGGATTATCAACTTTCAGGTAGAACAATTAATTACTCTCAGCCATGGAGCTGGTGGATTAATGATGACGAAGATAAAGATTCCGACCCTAGCACAGGGTTAAGCAATGACTCGAGTCTACTTCCGTCCAACCCAGATGACAAACCAGGGCAAGGTGACCCGGATTACAACGATGGAAAGATAAATGGTGTCCGCGATTTGGTAGATTTTTTCCCTCTTCAATTTGTAATTGATTATGATACTTTCTATCATAAGGCGGGAGAAAGACCGGAGTTTTACATCAAATCAGACAGTCCGATTAATTTTGTTTACAATGTTAGGCATAGCAACGGTTTCTCCAGTCTGGATTATATTCAAAGATCCTACAGTGAGGCAGATCGATTTAAAGCAGCACCAGTTATAAAGGTCGATCCGTCAGCAGAACCTGTGTTGTTAGATGAAAGCAAGCTTATCGGCCCAAACCATAGAGGAGGTGGCTTGGCTGGTACACTATTTGTGGAGGCGGCTGGGGCATCTTCCACAGACTCTTCCATTACTATTATTGCTAAAAACGGAGGAAGAGTGCTGGGTGAAGTCAATCTTCCGGTAAAATTCTCTTCGGTAACTGATATGTTTAGACAGAAGGATTTTCGCAAAGATATGGGGGCATCCGATGATAAACCTATTGTCGACAGATTAACGCTAACCAACTTGCCATATAATATGATTGAACTTGATCCTCAAGGAGTACCGTTAGCAGAAAGTCAGCAGAAAAACCTATTCTGGGTACATGGTTACAACAATGATACAGATGCCGCAACGGCTACTTTTACTGAGGTTTTTAAACGTTTGTACTGGCAGGGTTTTAAAGGTAACTTCATCGGTTGCAGCTGGTTTGGGGATCCAAAGACTCTTGGATCAAATTATCATCAAACAGTAGTTAACTCTCATCATGCGGCTAAATTATTCGGTGAATTTGTTCAAAACTATTCTGGAGAAAATTATCTAGTGGGGCACAGTATGGGAAATATGGTTGTCGGACTGGCAATTAATGAGCAGCATATAAGCTCAACAGCTTATGAAAAGTACTTTGCAATTGATGCTGCTGTAGCCTTGGAGGCATATGGACAGGTAGATCCTCATGAGTGGATGCTTTCTTTTGATACAAATGATGCAGGATTCCATTGGTTAGATTATTATAATTATCAAAGTGTCTCTGGAAGCAATGATTACCCTGCACGTAAGTTATTGCCTTCAGAATGGTATCAACTCTTTGAGAACTCTAATGATAATCGCAAAAAATTAACTTGGCGAAAACGTCTGGATGAAGTTGTTAAAGGTGGTAAAATGATTAACTTTTATTCGTCAACGGAGGAGGTCTTACGAAAGTACGAGTTGGACAACTTTATCTGGGATGATGCCGGGTGGGGTAAAGACGAACTAGGCTTCTTTGCCTGGGTTAAACAAGAGAAGTTTAAAGGACGCCGTGATGAATTGATTAATATCCCGTTGATAAATACAGACGAGGCACTTGGTGTTTCAAGCGACTACTGTGGCTGGCGCTATAATACTGAATATAAGAAACTTTCCTGGAATCCATTACAGCTTTTTCTAAAACATATGGAACCAGCAGACGCAGCTCTGATAGATAATGAGAAGTTAAAAAGCGAACCCTATTTTGAGATCGGAGGTCGCAGTCTCGGAGATGGCAAAAGCTTAACGCCGCTGTTTGGCCCGACTGGGACTACCGATGATTTTAAGCACAATGTATCTGTTAAGGGAAGCGTAACGCGGTTAACACCATCGGAATTCGTGGATCAGACTGTCGTAGACTTGGATGACTTTAAGGATTACGATGTAAAAAATGACATAACTAAAGCACACGTAAAAATGCGTGATTGGTTACTGGCATTGGCCTTCCCGGCAACCACATTGCCGATGGGGGCGAACAGACTTTCAGCGAATGGATTTAATAATGCTAACAATATTGATATGTCATCAGTTGCAGTTCCAGATGGAAATGGAGGCTTTACGG
>DDLT01000083.1 GCA_002340265.1 Lentisphaeria bacterium UBA2565
AGTGTGATGGCAGTGATATGGATCATTGTAAAGGAAGTCGGTAAGCCTAGAATCTAGAAATAAGAAAATTATTGAAACCAAAAGTGCAGTTCCGATAGTTTTGATCGGTTACGTTATTTTATTTTATCTTTAAGTGAATCCTTACCTTGTGTCAAGTCCTCCAAGGGAAATTCAAGTGCAGAATATAGGTGATTCTGTCAAGTTAAATTGTTCTGCTCGCGGCTCGCCGCTGCCTAAGGTCAAATGGTCAAAGGATAAGAAGGATAATATTCTTATGGCAACACATGACGAGAAGGATTTAATATGGAGTGAATTTCTTATTCCTCGTTTCAAACCGAGTGACGCTGGGAACTACAGCTGCGTATTTCAAAATGACAAGAATGGAACAGCGACAGCCAGCACAAGCTTAAGTATGTGATAGTTTATCCTGTGCATGTTTAAAGAGAGAAAATCATAACTGAGCTTCCTGTTTGAGTTTCTTTATGTTTCTCTCATTTTTGAACATCTTGTTTTATGAGAGTGCACCTTAAGATTCGTGGCGACTTAACACACTGTATCAGCCAGTTTTTTACAATTTGCAGTAACGCCAACAGGCCCAGGCAAGCTAACAGGCTGGTTTCTCTGCAAATGTATAACTTTTTAATAGAACAACAACAACAAAAAATGGCGCGAGCATCCTTTGGCCTGTTATAAAACAGCCATGGAAGTGACGAGAGCACTCCAGATGTAAGAAGAAACCCTCGTCTATCAGCTCCTGTCTCACGCTACTCTTCTTTCGTGCTCCTGTCATTTCCTTGCGTTCTTTAGAACAGAACAAAAGCATCGCAAAACCTTTAATATGTGTTAATTACAATGATAATTATGAAATTTTATTTCTGGATTTCCCTTTTAGTTCCAATTTGGCCGGCAAGGGTCAGGAAGACATATCAGACACTCGAGATTGTGTCATATCACATTGTTAAACACCTAGAGGCTCGTCAGAAACACAACGTGTCGTGTCGTATTTTCAACTCTCTTGTCCGCGTTCGTTTGGAAACAAGGTTAAAAACGGTCTCTTGGGGCTGATATATTACTTGACTATTCATGCTTTGAAAAGATGTTCTTTTTTTTTATTTACTTACTGAAAATTGTTAGTTGCAAAGAACTTATAGACGAGCTAAAAAGTAATAGTTTTGAATTATTTTGCAAGTGCGAAAGCAGTATCTTTCCTTTCGGCAATAGTCACTGTACCTGTCATATATTCAGTTTAACGCGAATCAAAGCTCATGGTTAAGAAACACGCTTGAGTGCACATGCTCACTAATGTCAACCGCTGGCCGGATACGCTACAGTACCATATTGTGAAAAAGTCTGTGGAGATATACAGCACAGCCCACATTTAGGAATAATATAACGTGCCTCGGCGTCACGTTACTGTGGACCTAAAATGTCGTTTTCGTACAAAACTGAAGAGAATTAAGAAATGAATCAGTAGAAATGAGACAAACAAAGAGTGATTTTAGGCTTTTTGAAATAAATAGTTATTTAGAATTAACATAAAAATAATTTGTTTCTTTTTCTATGCCTATAGAGCTATTCTGGACAATTGCGTCTAAACACTATACATTTCTATCAATATTGCTTTAATGTTGTAAAATGGGTGTATGCTGTTACTTTTTTTATAAGCCTTGGTCAACTGTGGTGATCCTGGCTTCCCAATGAACGGGAAAAAGCTTGGCTCAGGATACTGGACTGGAGAATCTGTAGCGTTTATTTGTAATCCGGGATATCGCTTGATTGGACCGACAACTAGAGTGTGTCTGCCTTCTGGTAACTGGAGTGATATACAACCTTCATGTAAGTGAATAAATCAATGGAATTTGCAATCAATTTTACCTCTGTTTTACTTTCTGCTTCCAATTTCGGCTTCAACAAGTAAAAGGAAAAACTATATGTTGTTGTTGTTGTCGTTGTTCTTTTGTTTGTTTTATGGTCTTAATTAAGGTGCCTACTTGATACAAAGGTTTTTGCGCCAGATTAGAGCTATGCGGAAAAAGTAGATCTTTGCAAGGGCTATTGGAATCCAGGAAGAAAAATAAGGGTAGCTACGCATTGTTTCGAGATAATTAGCCTTCAATCTCACAAAAATGCTGACATCAGTATTTTTTTTCTGAAAAAAAGAGGGAAATAATATTTATTCACAATTTCCTTAGAATTCGCCTTTGCGCACAGACAAGCAAACATATTTATAAAGATCTTTAAACTACTTGGTTCTGGTCTCTTTTTAATGATAAAATCGTTGCAACCTGACAGCCTTCCTCTAGCTTTTCCTCACAACCAGAAACTAATCACTTGTTGAATACGTTTGCCACTTCCATTTCATAACATAAAATGTAAGGATAACCTCGCGTTTTTTTGTTTTGTTTTTGTTTTTGTTTGTTTGTTTGTTTTCTTAAGTTATTCATCTTTTTTTGAAACTTTTTTTATGGTGCTCATTACATTATTTCCTGGCACCTCCCCAGTAAGTAAAATATTTGCGTCTCTCACACTCGTTTTGCGCGCGCACCACGCCATCTGCAGTTACACGTTTAAATTTGAATTTCAGTAGAATTTTCGACAGATAACAGCTACGTTTTTTTTTTAGCTGGAAGCCGTTAAAAGCCAGTGGTTAGCAATACGCTGCTATTCTGGTATTCCTGGTTTTAGTACAGATTCATCAAACTTGATTTGGTCCCAGTAGGAAAAATTTGCATTCATTTTAGTCGCGTACTTGGTAGTGTAGTTGATTTCGTCAATGCCAACGTAACCCTAACGCTTGTGTAAACCATGGGTAGCGTGATGCGCGGAACGTGTGCGTGCTAATAATGGTAGGCACTGATATACGAGATACGCGGTACGATGTAATTTTCTTTCACTTGTAGCACTTAAAGGTGATTACAAGAAGGAATTCTCACTTCATTACATAATTAGCGCGTCGAGGAATTTGATTTCAATTCTTCTAATCCCCCCCATATTCTCATGCCTTGGGGCGCGCATGATGCTTTGCGGTCTCTTCGTGCAAATTTTCGGTTCTGCCTCGATCACTATTATTTTGCCGGCATTCCAGTGGAGGAAGCCGCACCCATCTCCTCTGGCGCCAGTTGATGATTTTACCATAGTTGCCCGTTGCATATGTTAGCTGCCACAGTAGTCGCAGGGTCCTCTCGGAGAAGGATGTTAACTGCGATGTGGTAATGAGTATGCAGTCTATCTAAAAAACCCTCCATATCTTTACATTTAGTCTACTTTTCTAAGTCTTAACAATTACACAGTGGGTTTTATATCTGACTGGTTCTTTCTTTATTTATTCCTCGTAGGGTGGCTTCCTGCAGTTTTGAGGGAGTTAAAGGGCTAACTCTTTGTAAAATGTTTAAATACTTTTTTTTCCCCTCTTTCATTTTTAATTTGCAACTGTCAGTATATATATACCTGAGCGACTTTCCAAAAACATGCCCGCTTGGTTTTGGTTTTTTCCCTTGCCTGAGTGGCGGCCACCTGTCAAAAGCAAGGCGATGGGAGGGTGTCTTTTACTGACACCTTCACTTAGTTAGACTGAGTTTTTATGCCCAAATAATTTTGATATTGACTGTGTTGCTGGGCACTTTACTCGGCTGTTGAACATTGTTTGAGGGTTCTGTGTTGGCATAGCAGCCTGCTAGATAGGCCCATGCCATGTGTATGCGTGATGGGCTAATCTGCTAGCCAGGGGAGGGAGAAGGTGGCCACAGCACTTGTGGCCGCTGAGACTTTCTTTGATTTGTCTACGAGCATGTTGAGAGCAAAAGGGATCTGGGAGGGCTCCAAGGCCGGACTTGGGAAATAGCCCAGGCAGTTGCCTATTTGCTGGTGGTTTTACTGGCGGCCAGCTGTCAAAAGGAGTGGGGAGGGGAGGATGTCGTTTACTTGCAACCTCACTTAGTTAGACTTTAAGTTTTCGGCGCCAAATAACTTTGATATTGACTGTGTTACTGGGCACGTGTTTGAGGGTTCTGTGTCTAGATGGCACCATGCAGGGAAAGCCCATGCCACTTGCATGCGTAACTTACCAGTCTGCTTGTCATGGAGTGGTCAAAGCACTTTTGGCCGCTGGGACTGTCTTTAAGCT